>NZ_JAUBTK010000027.1:17740-78100 GCF_036702455.1 Microcoleus sp. D2_18a_D3 | reverse complement strand
CTGGCAATTAGTTTCTACCCGTTCCCCCCCGAATGTCAAGCCTGATTTTGTTAAGAAAGATGTGAGTAAGGCATAGCTTAAGAAGGGGGGGACAAGAGTCTGATCAAAGTCCCCCTTCTTAAGGGGGATTTAGGGGGATCTAGACTTTGCTACCAGCGAGATATCAAGAGGCTTTTAATCTTAACTTGTCACCTCTGGACACTGCCATCTCGTTACCCGTAGCTACGACTTCAAAAAAATGGTATACTTTCATGTTAATCTCCTACCTGGAAAACAACACATCACTGTTGTAGAAATTATCCACTTTCTCCCTTATTTCCTAAAACTACCAGTAAAAGCAATGAAATCTCGGTCTTGCTTGCTAATTCTTACCCTTCTCGCACTCTCCTTAACAAGCTGCAGACAGCAGAAGTCATCTCAAGAAATTGCCGAAACCGTTCAAAAAAGTATCGTGCTGATTTCCTACCAAAATGAAGGCGGAGGCGGTACGGGCTTTATTGTACCGGGATCAACAGGAGTTTGCACGGTACTAACGGCACGTCATGTAGTTGAAGACCGTAGTTTGAACCTGCAAACTAACGACGAAAAATCTTGGAAAACTGACAGCATCCAAACAAGTCCCAATTTCGATTTAGCAGTGGTGAAGTTTAAGTCTGTAGGGGAAACTTGTCCTTATTTAAGTTTAAATTTAGGCAATTCAGATAGCGTAAAAATCTATGATAAAATTTATATTTCTGGGTGGCTAGGGGGGGCTGAAGGTGGCAAATTAGAGCAACAATCTGTTATCGGTTCTGTATCCAAGTTAGATGTGAGGTCAGAGGGTTATGGGATTTCCTATGACGCTTCTACTTTTCCCGGTATGAGTGGCAGTCCCGTTTTAGATATTAACGCTAAAGTAGTAGCAGTTCACGGGCTATCTATTAATGGTTTTCGGTGGGGAATTCCCATTAAAACTTATCTGGAAAATCAGTCTAATTTTGTAAATCAACCGATTGCTAAAGCAGACTACACTAAACTGCGCGATTTATTGGCGGCTGGACAGTGGGAGGAAGCAGATCGAGAAACTGATAACAAAATGTTAGAAGTGGCGGGGATACAACAAGAAAATTGGCTAAGCAAGGAAGATGTCGCAAATTTTTCCTGTCCCGATTTGCGGGCGATGGATCGACTTTGGGTAAAATACAGTGATGGACGCTTCGGCTTTTCTGTACAGAAGAGCATTTATCAACGTCTTGGCGGTGGCGCGAAAAATTATGATGGAACAGTCAAGGAAGCTTTTAGTGAGACGCTGGGCTGGAAAAAGAAAGGAGATTCGGTTTCTGCTTTCTTTGAGTATTCATCGCGTAGACTTACTTTTAATATCAATGCACCCGAAGCTCACCTCCCAGGCGGGTGGTGGGGTTCCGTGGGTTGTATGGGGGTTTGTGGTCCTTCTTTCCTGGATAGATTCGTAGATTGTAACTTATAAAGACTTCAAGTTTTTATTAAGAATAGTGAACTCATCAAAATCCACGAAGTCATGCGGTGTCTTGGTTTTCGATACATGGCACTGGGGGTTTATCTGATGTCCATCGACCTCATTCTTGTATGTCATTGCGAGCAAAACGTAGTGAAGCGAAGCAATCGTAAGCCTCTGGGATTGCTTCACGACCTTCGCAATGAGATTCGCTGGCGATCAAGTATGATATCACTTAGCAGACTTAGATCCAACAAGGCGATCCTCTTCAGCCAAGAAAGGAGTTAAATCAATCTCTGGCGAAGACGGAGAAAAATTAGGAACTACCTGATTACCCTTGCTATTTTGATAAACCCCAGTACCATTCAGCAAATTTTCAGTCATATCTCGCATTGCCTTATAAGCCTCTGTTTCGCTACCGGGCTTCAACGTCACCAACAGCGGACAACCCTCGCCACTCAACTTAGTTTTAGCACAAATCACATATTGATTCGGCGTCTTAGGCTCGTCTCTATAAGCTAACCGAATTAAACCATCTTTGCGATAACCGTTCAAGCTTTCAGAAATTATTTGGCAGCGTCTTACAGGCGTATAATCACCGCCTAAAGTTGTCACCATTTTCAGCCAAGGTTGTTGACCTTTATCGTGACGGTACATGACAGTCCAAACTTCACTACCCCGCTGAGTATCTGGCTGAAGTTGGCAGGAAAAACGAGCATCTTTTTCAAATAATAGCGGCTGCCAACCTTGAGCATAAGCAATTCCGGCACCGACAACAGCCGCTAACAAACTTAGTACACCGACAGTCAGGTTTGCGGCGTTAAAAAACTTTCCACTATTATTCACGGTACAGAATCCTCGATAAAGTTTTGATAGACGACAAGAGCGATAATTAAGTTGAAAAGTTCTACATCAGCCAAGTAACGCATTCCCGAAAACTGGTCTGATGTCGAATAATGCTATTATAGTATTATGAAGTCAAGAATCGACTGCATGGCGATCGCCCTTAACTACAACTTACGAAAATCATACACCGCTATTGTAGAAATTATTCGCAGGAATTACGCACTCAGACCAAAGAAACCTCGTTTTTAAGATAATCTGTAGCTGTGTACGAAGTATTTCGCAAAAAACCCGGTTTCTGACCGCGCACTCAGACCAAAGAAACCGGGTTTTTCAGGGAATTTCTGGCTGTATACGAAGTATTTTCGCAAAAAACCCGGTTTCTGCCTTCCCACGAGTCAGTCTTATATTCATTTAGTCGCTTTCTCCATAAATGGAAGTAAAAATCGTGAAATCGCCCTGTTATTTCCTAATTTTTATCCTTATGGGATTATCCTTAACAAGCTGCGAACAGGCGAAGTCATTTCAAGAAATAGATCGCACATTTAAAAAGAGTAATGCGATCGAACAACACAATTTTAACTTGCAAGCGGGCGATCGCACGGTCGAAGGAACTAACAACATCCAAGCAAGTCCGAAGAGTGGGAAGTTCGATGGAACTACCAACTCACCGGAAGAAAGTGCGATCGTGTTAGGAATCTTCGGGTTTTGTTTGATGTGTTATTTATTAGTTTGGAAGTTTCGCGGGAGGGAAGAAGCTAACAGGATGCTGAGAAGAATCAGAAGAAGAGTGAAGTGAGGATAGATACTTGCTAAACCTCATTTTTTCTTAGTGCGGTTGCGTTTTCTCGATTCAGCCGCCGTATTTTTTGCTTTTTTTTGCTTTTCTTTACTTGCCTTAGAGTCATTGACAGCACTACCACTTATCGGTTTGCTGGAAAATCCCGATGTATCGGAGTTTTTAGCTGCAATTATAGGAGCAATGCTAGCATTATATATCTCCTGAAATTGTGTTAGACCTTCCCCCGTACTCATATCAAACCCTGCTTGATGACCGAGAGTCACAAAGGATTTGGCAAATCCAAATTTAGAGGAATCTTCCATAATCTCCTTAAATTCCGGCTCGATATCCCGCAGGTATTTGATAATTGAAGTGGCATTTCGCAGTTTAAATTCTCGCTTCAAAAATTGCCAGAACGCCAATAATTCCGGGATAGCATTTTCACCTTCTTCCGGCGAAAGCAAACTCACTTTCCTGGGAAACAACTCTTCGACTACAGTTGCCACATCTTCCACTTTCATGCGAGGCAGCGTAAAACCTTCATAGCCAAAACCGTAATAAATGAACTGCGAGATCCAAAATCCAACGTCTGGATAAGTTTTACAGTATTCTTCTCCTTCGGGAGAATTGACAAATAGCTCGATTAGCGTTTCCTGATAATCTTCTAGGATCGGTTCTGCATCGTCATAATCTAGGCCGTCTAGTTGGCGGATGTTAAAAGGTTGATCTGACATAGTTGAAAATTTTTTAATTTAATTGACCTTAGCTCTAAGGTTAGTACAATTTTTGCAGTTCTATTAATTCTTTAGGATTTCATTATATTTAAAAAATCTCTGATCGCAGGTATATTTGACTAGCACCGATCGCCCGTGACTATTTAAACCAAGCTAGCATTGTATAGGGCGATCGCCCGTCTCCACCGAACAGCGAAAAATGTGATATAATCTCAAGTAAAAGTATAATTGTTTGAGCTTGGCAGTCCGCCACTTCAAATTACGAAGTCAACACAACAGTTTACAGCAATTATTGAACGAGAAGGCGACGGATATGTATCCCTTTGCCCGGAACTCGATATTGCCAGTCAAGGTGACAATATAGAAGAAGCGCGACGAAATCCGATCGAAGCGTTGGAACTATTTTTTGAGACAGCCGATCCTTCTGAAGTCAAAAATCGGCTGCATAGCGATCGCACGTTTGCACACAAGAACGATCGCCCTTAAGTACAACCTACGAAATATTCTGATAATAGCGTTGAATCCGATCTGCAAAAACCGGAACTTCTTCCCTCAACCTGACAAGTAATTCATCAACAGTCAGGGGTGGATTTTTCAAATCCTCAACTTGTTTGCTGACGACATTAGCCATCAAATCCGGTGCAACCTCATAAAGACGATTCAGAAAAACATCGGGGTGCATAGCCGTAATTCTCCAAGGATTTAAAGACTCTGGTGGAAAGTCTCTCAGGTTGGATGTAACAATAACTTCAGCTTTAGCAACAACCGCAGCGGCAGCGACGTGGCGATCGCCTGGATCGTTAGTCATCTGTTGAATCAAATTCTCTGGAACTTCAACCATTGCATTAGGAAAAGCTTCCTTAAGTGCAGCCTCAAAACGCGCTGCCCTTTCACTTTTCATCCTTCCAGTATTAACAAGATTCCGAGTTGCACCCTCTAAAATTTCTTGTGACCAATATACATCATACAACCCAATCTCCGCAGCACGAAATAGCGTATCGCGCAAGTACATAGGAAATATCACACAAGAATCCAAAACAACAGGATAAGGAATCAACCTGCTAGCTGTATACTCTGGTCTCATGCAATTCCTCTTCTTGGCTAAACTCAGCTAATTCCTTGAGAATTTCACGGCGCTTAAGACTACGCTGCTGTTTATAGGCGATCGCACCTGCCAAACTAATCCGCCGCTGGTTTCCTACTTTTCCATAGGCAATTTCCCCATCATCGAGCAATTTCCCCACAAATTCTGGGGACACATTCAGCAAACTTGCAGCTTCTTCAACAGTCATATCTTGCTCAATTGGCACTAAAGATACTGCTTTACCAGCCGCCATTAAATGTGCAGCTTGACACAACAATTGATAGAGTGATTCAGGAAGTGCGATCGCTTCCCCGTCAACTTCCACAAGTTTTACTTTAGATGTTTCAGAATCACCAGTTTCTCTCTTGAGACATAGCATTTTATCCAACAATTTGATAGCGATTGTTTCTTCTTCTGTCGGTAAAACCGGATCTAGAAGTATTTTTTGCCTGTTCATGGAAAGGTTTCCTGAATTCGTTTAATGCTATTATAGTATATTGAATTTATTAATGACTGTTGATGTCTGACTTAGAAAAAGGTCTAGCCGCTTTTAATAACGAAGATTATACCCAAGCCTTTAGCTTGTTAAAACCCCTAGCAGAACAGGGAAATGCTGCATCTCAGTGCATAATTGCCAGCATGTACCATTTAGGATTAGGTCGAGAAATGATGATATTAGAAGCAATTAAATGGTACATCAAATCCGCTGAGCAAGGCTATGGTGTTGCCTCAAACAACTTAGCAGGAATTTATCTGTGCGGTGGTGATGGTGTAGCAGCCGATCGCACTCAAGCAGAACACTGGTTTCAAAAAGCCAGAGAACAAGGCTTTTCACACACACCAATCTCCAGCGATTACTTGAACCAAGCTATCATCGCATAAAACGATCGCCCCCAAAACAAACTCACCACCAAATCAAAACAAAAAACCCGGTTTATCCAAAAAACCGGGTTTAATCATCCGCGTTAATCCGCGTTAATCCGCCTTCATCAGCGGTTGCAAAATCCTACAACTGCTTCACCTCAGAAACCAATTTGGCAACCACCTCCTTAGCGCTACCAAACAACATCATCGTCTTATCCTTGTAGAACAACTCATTATCTACACCAGAAAAACCAGCACTCATCCCGCGCTTAATCACGATCGTATGCTTAGCCTTATCAACCTCCAAAATCGGCATCCCGTAAATCGGGCTCGCCGTATCGTGACGCGCCGCCGGATTCACCACATCATTCGCACCAATCACCAACGCCACATCCGTTTCTTCAAACTGCGGATTGATATCGTCCATATCGTACAACTGCGGATAAGGCACGTTTGCTTCCGCTAAGAGCACATTCATGTGCCCCGGCATCCGCCCAGCCACCGGGTGAATCGCGTATTTCACGTCAACACCCATTTTTTCCAAACCGTCGGCTAACTCGCGCACCGCGTGCTGTGCTTGCGCTACAGCCATCCCGTAACCCGGAATAATCACCACCGATCGCGCATAACCCAACATCATCGCACTTTCTTCGAGATTGATGCTGCGAACAGTTTTGTCGATCGCATCACCAGCAGCCCCAGCAGCACCCGCAGCATTACCGCCACCGCTACCAAACGCGCTAAACAGCACACTACCCAAGGATCGATTCATCGCCTTGCACATGATTTGCGTCAAAATAATCCCCGACGCGCCCACCAATGCACCAGCGATAATCAGCATATTGTTCATCAAAATGAACCCAGCCACACTCGCTGCAATCCCCGAATAAGAGTTAAGCAGCGACACCACCACGGGCATATCGCCACCGCCAATGGGTAGCACAAACATGATTCCCAGAATATTGGAAATCGCCACCAAAGCCAGGAATACCGGCACATCCTCCGGGTTAAACAGCATATAACCGCTGCCGGCTAAAAGTGCGATCGCCAGCATGGCATTAAACGGCTGTTGCAGCGGAAACGTCATGGGCGCACCAGGTAGCAATTCTTGCAGTTTCGCAAATGCCACAAGGCTACCAGTGAAAGTAATTCCGCCAATCAGCACACCCAAAAGGATCGTGATTGTCGCGTCTGGAGTTGGCGATTCCGGGATGCTGAGATAGCGCCAGAATTCGCCCACAGCAACGAGTGCAGAAGCCGCGCCCCCGAAACCGTTAAGCAAACCCACCATCTGCGGCATATCCGTCATCGCCACGGTATTCGCCATAATCGTTCCCAAAATGGAACCGACGATAATTCCGACAGCAATCAATTCGTAGCTGACTACTTGCTTTTCCAGCAACGTACCGACGATCGCAATTAACATCCCGATCGCAGCTAACACATTTCCTTGGCGGGCAGTTGCAGGAGATCCCAACTGTTTCAAACCGATAATAAACAAAGATGCGGCAACTAAATAACCTAGTTGAATGCCACTGGGTAGAAAATCGCTCACGCTTTAACCTCTTTTTTCTTGAACATTTGCAGCATTCGATCGGTTACTAAGAAACCGCCGACAACGTTAATTGTGGCCAGGGCGATCGCGATCGTCCCCAAAATCGAAGTAACAGTCACATTGCCTTGGCCTGAAATCAAAATTGCACCTAAAACCGCAATTCCCGAAATCGCATTCGAGCCCGACATCAAAGGTGTGTGCAGCGTCGGCGGGACTTTATTGATTACTTCAAATCCCACAAACGACGCTAGAGTAAACACCACTAAACCTGCAATCAATCCTTCTGCCATAACACTTGGTAATTGGTAATTGGAAATAACTCGTTCCCGGTTGCGTCCGCCAGTCCGCCAGGGAATGAATTCCCTGGCTCATAGCCTAAGTCCTCTTCAGAGGACTAATGAGTTCTTCAGTCCTATGCAAGACGACTTAAGCTTTGAAGCAGGGGTTTCAACCCTTGCCGAACTAATGAGTTCTTCAGTCCTATGCAAGACGACTTAAGCTTTGAAGCAGGGGTTTCAACCCTTGCCGAACTAATGAGTTCTTCAGTCCTCTTAAGAGGACTTTAGCTTTGAGGCAGGGGTTTCAACCCTTGCCGGACTTTGCCTCATAACGACAGAATCTAACTGACTGCTGAAGCCTGAGCGGCCAAAGCATCCCGAACTCGCTGGTTACTAATTTCACCGTCGCGGGCGACGCAAGCACCAGCAATGATATCGTCTTCAAAATTCAAATTGAGTTCCTTATCTTTCACCATCAACTGAAGTAAAGCCGAGATATTCTTCGAGTAAGTTTCGCTAGCGTGTACAGGCATCGAGGAGGGTACATTAATCGGGCCGATGACATTAACGCCGTTCCATTCAACATCTTTCCCCGCTTCCGTGCATTCGCAATTGCCGCCTTGTTCGCCCGCGAGGTCAACAATTACCGATCCGGGCTTCATTTGAGAAACCATTTCTCTAGTAACTAAAATAGGTGCTTTTCTGCCGGGAACTTGAGCGGTTGTAATCACTGCATCGGAAGCGCTGACGTGTTGGGTGAGCACTTGGCGGGTGTATTCTTTAGCCGCTTCTGATAGTTCTTTAGCATAGCCGCCTGCTGCTACGGTTTCTTCCTTGAGTTCGACATCAAGGAATTTAGCGCCCAAACTTTGCACTTGTTCTTTTGTTTCCGGGCGGATGTCGAAGGCTTCGACTACCGCACCCAAACGACGCGCCGTGGCGATCGCCTGTAAGCCAGCAACGCCCACACCCATTACCAATACTTTCGCGGGGCGAATCGTACCCGCCGCCGTTGTCAGCATCGGAAAATACTTTGGCAAAGCTGCGGCTGCTATCAGTACCGCTTTGTAACCGGCGACGTTACCCTGAGATGACAGCGCATCCATGCTTTGAGCGCGGCTGGTGCGCGGGATCATTTCCATGCTGAATGCCGTTACTTTGCGATCGGCTAAACGCTGCACTAAAGCTGGATCTCCCAGAGGATTCAAAAATCCGATGAAAACGCCTCCTTCCCGGAGTTGATGAACTTCTGATTCTTGCAGGGCCCCGATTTTCACGACGACATCGGCTTCGCCCCACACCCTAGCGGTATCGGCGACAACCTGAGCTCCCGCTTCTTCGTAAGCTAGATCCGAGAAAAAGGATTGTGCGCCGGCACCGGCCTCAACCCAAACTTCGACACCCTGTTTGACTAATCGGGCTACAGCGTCGGGTACTAAAGCCACCCGGCGTTCCCCTGCTGCTATTTCTTTTGCGATCGCTAATTTCATACACTCTCCTTATTTAAGCCTTCCTAGGACGGTTGAAACCGCGCCTACACAGACAAAACCTGCCTCCGCAGGTTTCTTGAAGTGCGATTTTTAATCGCCCGATGCCTTGCTTTACATTGAAACAGCCGTTCCCCTAAACTTCTCTCGTTGATACTAAAGCCGATCGCCCAAATTCGACCCGTATCTTTAACTTATCTTATACATTCAAATTCGCTAAATTGTTAAGTTTGCCACCGATTATGATATAATTTTATGTCGCCTAATTCTGTAGTTTGAATGTCAGTTATCAGTATTACGCAAAAATTACGCAAAAAAAAGTGACCTCAGCCGGCGGGCGATCGCCCTCATCAAATTGCTGAGACATTCGATATATTGTAGGCACGAGCGCAAATCTCGGGCGAGCAATATTTAAGGTTCACCAAGAGTTTAATTAGAGGAGTTGTTATGCGACGATTATTTTCAGCACTAGCGGTTACAGGTTGCTTGGTGGCTGGATTACCCGCCATCAGTTTAGCCCAGTCCCTGCCAGGATTCACGATTTTCGGCGGCCCCGAGCGCGCCAACCAATTAAGCTATCGCTTGGATTACGGTACAGCCGGGATGAGCGGCGATAGATATCGGCTGCGAATTCCTTCCAAAAAAGTAAGTTTGGCGATCGCCCAAATCAACATATCCTATCCAGACTACTACAAAGGCGAATTTGACCAAAAAGACATTAAAGTGCGCGTCAAAAACAAAACAATAGAATTGCAAGAAGTAATCTGGGACAAAGAAAATCGATTCATAGAAATTTATCCCAAAGAACCAATTGCCGCCGGCAACAATGTTGAGGTTGTACTCTCCAACGTCCAAAACCCATCTCCCGGCGGAATGTACCATTTCAACGTCCGCATCCGCACCCCCGGTGACGTTCCCTTGCTGCGTTACCTCGGTACTTGGCTGTTGAGCATTAATTGAGGGAAGAGTTGGGGGAAGGAATTTCTCGTTAGTCAAGCGATCGCGACAGAAAAATTTAACTGTTGCGATCGTTTTGCTGCGGGCAAAAATTTAACACTACTCAAATCCTGGTTTTCGGGAGCTGTAAAATAGAACCTTCGGCTCATATCGCAATTCTCAATGATTCGTAATAATAAGTCTAGGGGCAGTCCCCCGATGGTTGCCCTTCGCTAATTAGGGGTAAGCCCAGGGGTGCTACCCCTAAAAAATGTTTACCAATCAAATAGGATTGCTCTAGCCGTACTCTCGCATGAATCTACTAGCAAAAATCAAAACAATACGAATTCCTCCCGCGCTGCGATCGAGAAATTATCGCCTGTTTTTTGCAGGACAAGGGCTCTCACTAATTGGCAGTTGGATGACGCAAGTCGCTACTGTTTGGCTTGTATACAATTTGAGCGATTCGCCTTGGATGCTCGGCGTGGTGGGATTTACAAGTCAAATTCCCACACTAATTTTACTGCCTTTTGCAGGAGTTTTAATCGATCGCTGGAACCGCCACCGAGTGATAATTGCCACTCAAATATTAGCAATGGTTCAATCCTTAGCCCTAGCATTTTTAGCGCTAACAGGAGTGGTGAACATTTGGCAGATCCTGGTACTGAGTTTCTTTCAAGGCGCAATTAATGCCTTTGACGCGCCAGCACGGCAAGCTTTTGTACCGGAACTTGTAGAAAAGAAAGAAGATTTAGCAAATGCGATCGCCCTCAACGCTTCCATGTTCAACGGCGCCAGATTAATCGGCCCAGCAATTGCCGGTTTGCTAATAGCTACAGTCGGCCCAAGTTATTGCTTTCTCATTGACGGGCTCAGCTACATCGCCGTAATTGCCGGCTTATTAGCGATGCAAATCAAAGCCCGTAAAATTGCCGCAACTAATACCAAACCCTTACAAAGATTAAAAGAAGGATTCGTTTATGCCTTCGGGTTTCCCCCGATTCGAGCAATTTTACTGCTATTAGCCTTAGTCAGTTTTGCCGGAATGTCGCACACAGTATTAGTCCCAATTTTTGCCACCAAAATTCTGCACGGCGACGCACAAACCCTCGGCTTTTTGATGGCATCTTCGGGAGTCGGAGCCTTCGCGGGCGCCATTTATTTGATTTCGCGCAAAAGTGTAGTTGGCCTCGGCAAATGGATTGCGATTTCACCGGCAATTATGGGATGTGGACTGATAGGTTTTGGTTTGTCCCGCGTCTTGTGGCTGTCTTTAATCATGATGTTGTTTGTGGGGTTTGGTTTCATTATCCAATTTGCAGGAGGAAACACATTTTTGCAAACAATTGTGGAAGACGACAAACGCGGAAGAGTGATGAGCATATACACGATGGCATTTTTTGGAGTGACACCGTTTGGGAATTTAGTTGCCGGCGGATTGGCAAATTATATCGGCGCTCCCAATACAGTCATCATTGGAGGTATAATTTGTGTTTTAGGCTCGATAATTTTTACCAAACAGTTGCCAGCTTTAAAAAACATAGTCCGACCACTTTATCAAAAAATGGGTTTACTTCCGCAGTAACAATTTAGCGTAAAAGCACAAATGCCAACATTAAACAACCTTCCCAAAGCTAATATCTGACGGTATCTCTAGCAATCCTCAACAATTTGTAAACATCTCTCTTTCCCTCTTCTCTTCTCTTTCTCTGCGCCCTCTGCGCCCTCTGCGGTTAAAACATCCAAATTAATTACCCAACCAGAGGTTAAACCAAGCAAATATTTGTTCACCATTCTTGTTGGGCTTCTGCTTCTGCTTGGATTAAATTTTGCCGCAGTTGCACCCAATTAATTTGATGAGAGGGCAAATCTTCGATCAGCTTTCCCCGCTGTAAATGCAGAATTCGCGTGCTAAATTGCTCGGCTAATTCTAATTGATGGTTCACCATTACAATTGTGGTTTGGCCGTTTGTTAGCTGTGTCAATACTTGCAAAAGGTGGGCGGCTTTTCCTGCGTCTAGGGCGGATGTTGGCTCGTCTAAAAGCAAGATTTTTGGTTGCAGAATGATGCCGCGGGCGATCGCCACAAGCTGTTTTTGGCCTGTGGAAAGCTGCAATTCGGTGCGATTGAGCCATTCTTGGGGTATGTGCAGTTGTTCGATCGCCCCGCTAATTCTCTCAGCAATGTTTGATGCAGTCACGCCCCGCAACTTCAAAGGATAAGCCAATGCTTCTCGCACCGACATTCCCAAAAGCTTCGATTCTTGCAGAATCAGGGTGATTTGTTTGCGGAGTTCGATCGCAGGTATTTGGCGATATTCTGTATTTTCCAGATAAATCGAGCCGCTGGTGGGACTGCTGAGCCGATTTAGCAACCGCAACAGCGTTGTTTTCCCCGCACCTGAAGGGCCAACAATTGCCACGCGAGATCCCTTGTGTACCTGAAACGATATATTTTCCAACAAATAACTTGAGGCGCTCGGTGTTTTCAAGCTTACACCGTCAATTCGCAGTTGAGGATTTGTTTCTGTATTATTTTCCGAATAATTAGGCATTGAATTCATTAAAAATCCCAAAAAGTTGCACATATTTCGATCCCCCTAAATCCCCCTTAAGAAGGGGGACTTTGATCGGAATCTTGTCCCCCCCTTATTAAGGGGGGTTAGGGGGGATCGGAATTCTATGCAACGACCTATAAAATTGGTATGAGTCGAGGACGATCGCAACTAAATTCATCCGTGTATCCGTGTCGTTATCCTTTTCCTTCTCAAACCTTTACAGCTTTTTCTAAAGGAAAACCCAGCTTTTCCCGCTGTTCCAAATAAAGCTGAGCAACTCGCCGCGCCAAATTGCGAATTTTGGTGATGTAGCGAGTTCTTTCCGTTACCGAAATCACACCTCTAGCATCGAGTAAATTGAAAGTGTGAGAACATTTTAGCACATAATCAAGACTAGGCAAAACCAATCCTTTTTTTGTCAATTGTTCGGCTTCTTGCTCGTACAATCCAAATAGAGTAAACAGCAATTCTGGATTGGAAGCTTCAAAGTTATAAGTACACTGTTCTATTTCTCCTTGCAGGTGAACGTCGCCGTAAGTGATGCCATCTTTCCACTGAATTTTCGTCATCGCATCGACTTCTTGGAGATACATTGCTAGGCGTTCTAGTCCGTAGGTAATTTCAATAGATACCGGACGACAGTCAATGCTACCGCACTGTTGAAAATAGGTAAATTGGGTGATTTCCATACCATCGAGCCAGACTTCCCAGCCGACGCCCCAAGCTCCGAGGGTAGGCGATTCCCAGTTATCTTCTACGAAGCGAATGTCGTGGTCTTCTGGGCTAATTCCTAATGCTCTGAGGGAGTCTAAATAGATGTCTTGGATGTTGGGAGGAGAGGGTTTAATTAAAACTTGATATTGATAGTAATGTTGGAAGCGGTTGGGATTTTCGCCGTAGCGTCCGTCGGTGGGGCGGCGACAGGGTTCGATGTAGGCGACTGACCAAGGTTCGGGGCCGATTGCTCTGAGAAAGGTGTGGGGATTCATGGTTCCTGCACCTTTTTCTGTGTCGTAGGATTGGGCGATCAGGCATCCTCGATCGCTCCAGAATTTGTTTAAGGTGGCAATGACTGATTGAAAGTTCACTGGTTTAAATATGGTTAGCGAGTGTCTAACCTTATTTAAGCATACTCAAGGCAGGGTTTATTGAAATAAATCATAGCGAAATTAGATAAGAAGCGAACTTCATACCCGTTTAACAATTATTATATAAATTTTTTGAAATTTTGGTTGATCATGATAATTCCATTGATCGAACTCGCGACGAATAGTTTTTAAAGCTGCCACTCGCGCTGCATAGGAACGACTCTGCCAATAAGCTACGTCAGACCTAGAAGATTTTAGTTTTTTTTTAGTGAGAACGATCGCACGTTTTTCTAGCATAGAGTCTCAAGTAGTCATTTTCGATCGCACTCCCTCCATCAACAAGCTTAGTATATCAAAAATGCGCTCGCCCAACTGTTGCAGTTTTTCGGCGAGGCGATCGGGAATTCCAGGATAATTTGCATTAACGTTTATACTCGCACTCGTTATAATTATCTGCCAGCAAATTACCTACTCCGCTTTTTCATGTTTGCGTTTTTATTCGATTTAAGCGATTGCCTTTGTCGCATCAGCTATAGCTTCAAGTTCCGAGTAGGGAATCAAAAGAGTTTCCATAATAAACTGTTCGATAGGCTTACTAATTTTTTCCGAGTTACCTTGAATACAATCAATTAAAATTCGATTAGCATAAATGTAGCTAAAAAGTACACCTAAGTCGTACTCTGTTAGCTCCCATTGATAGTCAATATTGCGATAGTTTATGGAAAACTTCCTTAGTTTCTCTGTCCAAGCTTCACTCTCATACCTACGCCATTGCTGATATTGTTCCCAACAATTGTAAACACCTTGAGGAAGTTGCTCGTAGAGCTGAGATAGCTCTAAGCTTAAGTTTTCCCAGCCATTGTTATCGCAAAACTCTATCGCTCTCTCTAGAGATTCTGCAAGTTCGTAGAAGTTTGTATCATCAAGACTATTAAAGAACTCAAATTCATCCTCATTTTTGTTCAACATCCAGTCATTCTTTTCTGCTGCATACCTAACGTCATCTAAACGTAAAGCACGCCCTAAGAGCGAAGCATGAGCACGAGCATGGCAGAGGTCTCGATCGAAGGCTGGTTCCCCTTCTAGAGAACCAAAGAAATTACCCAGCGACAATCCCTGTCCAGAGTTGTGATAAACAGAGAGCTCAATCCTGTCATCCAATTTTGATAAGAGATGGCAAAAATCATCGATTAACCAGAGGGGATCGCAAAATAATTCTAATTCATCAATGGTGTTGATAAGTGTTAGTAGGCTGACATAAAAGCAACGAAGAGTTGTTCTTGAATAGCAACTACAAGTATTTGAAGCCTTTCGATATACCCACCTCAGAATAAGCTGTAATCTTTCATGACAGGAGATCGATTTATCAATCCTAAACTTGAGTAAGAGAGTAAAATAATCGATATTCAATATCTTTTCAGAAAACAGTAGGATAACTTGCTCCCATTTTTTTTCATAAAGAGACCCGATCAATCCTTCTCCTCGCTTGTCTTTGCAGCTAAAGTTTAGAGCGACTAAATATTCTTGAAAAGTTAGATGCGAAAAAGACCATATTTTTTGCGATCGCTCAATCAACAATCCATGCTGCGCTTCCATCGCCCTCAACACCGCCCGACTATCCCGCTGCCCAATCCCCAAAAACTCCGCAATATACTCCTCAATTTCTGCCTGCTCAAATAGCACATATTGCTCTTTTTCAAACTTCTTCACTGCCAGAAAGCTCAATAATTCTAGCTTTCGCTCCACTGACAAATCGCGATAAATCTCATCCCGCTCAATCTCCCGCGACTTGTCCCACTGCTCCAGCAGCAACTCCAACCCCTCTTCATAAAGCTTGGAACGCTTCGAGTAAAACTTTCCCTTGTGGTGAAACACCGCACAAGTCAAACTCAGCAAAATCGGCGTAATTGCTAACTCCCGAATCGACTTATTCTCCTCCAAAAAGAGCAGCCCCAGAAACTCCTCGGCTTTTGCCAGTCCCCCCAACTCATCCCCCATCACCGCCTTATACCAATGTTGAGCAAAAGCCCGCGCCTGCGTTTCATTAAAATCCGCCACCTCCACATAATCAAACCGCTCAAACCGCGATTCCTGACTCTGCGTTCGACAGGTCACAATTACCTGCACCTGCGGATAAGTGCGAGCAAACCGCTTGATTTCCTTGGCGATGTTCTTCCCATCTTCTCCCGTCACTTCATCCAACCCATCCAGCAGCACCAGCGCCCCACCTCGATTTAACGCCAATTGAGTTTCGGCATCCGATAACCGCCACCACCGCTCTAGATAACGCTCTAGCGAGTAGGCAACCTCACGCCCATCCTCGACAAAATCTCGCAGTTTAATCAAAACCGGAATCCGGTGCGCTTGTAAATTACCTGCGTTGCACTCCATCACCACTCGCTGCAAATACGTGGTCTTTCCCGAACCCGGTTTGCCCACTACCATCAGGTTCGCATTCTTCGCCAGCACCTCTAAACCTGATACCCGTTTTAGCTTTTTGCCCAAACCAATGCGATCGAAACTGCGGTAGCTGCGATTTTGGCTGAAGTCCTGCCACAAGTCATGCAATTCCGATTTACGACTACTACTGACTTCCTCCAGAATATTGACATCCACAAACAAGTCACCCAACGGCAGGCAACGATCGATCCCCCAAAGCGGCATGGTGCCGTGCAAGCGCTGGATGTCATCGTGGAGGTGCGATCGTACCTGCTGAACTAACGCATCAATGTCATCTTTCTCGCTCTCAGCAGGCGGATCTGAGAGTGAACTCGGTGGTTTACCTTTGTGCTGAACGAGTTCATCATCGGGTTCCCATTTAAGTTTGAGCTTTTTGCAGATGCAAAGAAACTGCTTGCGCTGAACAGGTTCACCTTTGAAAAATTTGTTGATGGTAGTACGCGACATCTGTAATTGAGCAGCCAAATCGGATTTGCTACCAAATTTTGCTAATGCGCTGTTCGCGTTTTTCAGTTGAGTTGGCAATAGCCTGAGAGCTCGCCCGGTACGTTCTGTCATTTAGTGGTTCCAGCTTTCCCCAATTCTAGCGACGCGATCGTAACTTGGACAAACTTGTACATAACCTGAGCGGTAGGCGATCGTATCTAACACCAGCCTCCTATCTTGCATTTGGCAGATTGTTGAGAGTTTCAACAAAGATGACCAACATGAAGAGTTCAAATAAGAAAAAATGGCTCAAAGTAATTGAGTTTACTGTAGTGGGTGTTGCCACCTGGTTCAATCCCCAAGCAGGATTTCTGCTCTTTCTGCTTCGGCTGTGCTTTCAAATCTTGGCTGCGTTGCAGAAAGATGAGGAGAGTGAAATAGATAAAAGCTAAATGCTAAACGAGTAGATTGAGAAAAAATTGTCGTTGCCGATCGCCGAAATCGACAAGCGAAAATCTGAAAAATGAGTGGATGCGATCGCTACTCAAACTATCGAGCGATCGCATTTACCAATCTTGGCATGGTATAGTACCCATCTTCGATTCGCATCGACAACTCATGAAAACAGACACCATTTTCTACAGCCTGTTTCAGGAATTCCCCAGCTTCTTCTTTGAACTGATCGATCGCCCTCCAGACGAAGCCACCGCCTACGAATTCACCTCCCGCGAAATCAAACAACTCGCATTCCGCATCGACGGGTTATTTCTCCCCAAAACCGAAGAACCTGAAAAACCATTTTACTTGGCTGAAGTTCAGTTTCAACCCGATGCCGACTTGTACTACCGCATCTTCGGCGAACTCTTTCTCTATCTGCGACAATACAAACCGGTCAATCCTTGGCGGGTGGTTGTCATCTATCCCAGTCGCCGCATCGAACACGAACAGATGCTGCAATTTCAGGAACTCTTAACAAGTCAGCGCGTCCAACGGATTTACCTCGATGAATTGCCAGAAGCTGCTGATCGATCGCTGGGAGTCAAAGTTGTTAAACTGGTAATCGAGCCAGCAGAGACAGCAGCAGAACAAGCACGGCAGTCGATCGCAATGGCCCGACAACAGTTGTCCGATCCAACCGTTTTACGCGATTTAATTAACCTCATCGAAACAATTATCGTCTACAAACTCCCCCAGAAAAGCCGCGAGGAAATTGCCGCCATGTTGAATTTAAGCGAACTCAGACAAACTCGATTTTACCAGGAAGTCAAGCAAGAAGGTTTAGAAGAAGGACTCGAACAAGGACTCGAACAAGGACTCGAACAAGGTGAGCGGCAGGCGAAGTTAGAAGCCATTCGCCGGATGATAGCGTTTGGAATGAATTTAGAGACGATCTCGCAATTATTAGATTTGTCTCTCGAATTTGTTCGCCAAACAATTAACAAAATCCAACGGGAATCGATGTCACTCCCCGAACAAAAGTTCGACTCCTTTATCGAACTATTAACTCAGCAGCGATCGCTCTTCGGGGCCGAACAATTAACCGACCTAGCCCAGCTAATTGAACCCTTATCCGATGAGATCGATGTCCTTTCAGCAGCGATTTCATCCTGGGCTGAAAATTACCCTTCAATTCAGGAAGCTCAAGCCCAACTGCTCGAACCACTACCGATCGCTAAGGCATCAGAAAAAGCAGCAGTCAGGGGAGAAAGTAGCGAATCTCAAATTGGCGATCGCCTCAACAAACAAGATCTCAAAAATGCCCTTTTATTGTAGCGCGATCGGCCATATTTCTACTGGTAAATAAACAGAGGCAGATATTGCTCTCTTGCGTCAGGTGTTGAATGGAAGCGATCGCCAAATTGCCACTAAAAAACAAAATAGTCTGAGCCCCGACTTATTGAATAAGTCGGGGCTCAGACAGTGAAAAAGTTGAGATTACTTTCTAGTTTAGTTTGCAGGAGCGAGGGAAACTAACAGAGTGATGTTGTCAACGCCGATGACATAAACCGTGTCTCCCGGTGTGAGGGTGATTTGGCCATCGCACCGTGCGGGCCACCAGCTACCTTGGAAGCGGACGCGACCTGTTTGATTCGGGTAAATCGATTCATCAACGACTGCTTCTTCGTTGAAATAGTGGAAATTGGTGTTGATGTAGTTATCCATTAAGAGATTTTTTTCTGTGCTGTAGGTGTGAAGAGAAAAAATAGAACCGAAAGCTTTTACTACGTTAAACATTTTGTTGACTCCTTTTGTGTTAAAATATATCGAAGTTTAATCGCCTATTTGAGGCTCTTTGAAAAGTAGCATTTCCTGGTTGAAATTGATTCCCAGGTTGTTCATGCTCTGATTTAGTCTGCGGGAGCGAGGGAAACTAACAGAGTGATGTTATCAACGCCGATGACATAAACGGTGTCTCCCGGTGTGAGAGTGATTTGGCGATCGCACCGTGCGGGCCACCAGCTACCTTGAAAGCGGACGCGACCTGTTTGATTCGGGTAAATCGATTCATCGACGACAGCTTCTTCGTTGAAGTAGTTAAAATTGGTGTTGACGTAATTTTTGATAAGCATATTGTTAGCTGTGCTGTATCCTTGGGTAGAGAAAATCGAGCCGAAAGCTTTTACTACGTTGAACATGATATTTACTCCTGTTGTGTTAAAATATATGGGGATGTGTAATTGTCGGTTTATGCTATTTGAGAGGCTGCATTTCCTCGGTTAAGATTGATTGATTGCCTTGATATTTCATTGTTCTTGCCTTCCGTGGTTTTATCAGGATAAAAGGCAAAGAATTTTTGAAATGTTGAGGGGATTTGCGAAGCGGTTGCGGGGAGTCTAAATCCAGTAATTCCGAGGTATTGAATTAAGGATTTAGTGGTTGAGCAGTTGGTGGGATTTACCTTAAGGGTAGATGTTGTTAGCTACATTAGAGATTGGCTGATTCCGCATTACTGCTGCTGTGAAAATGTTTTATTTTTGGGTTTTATGTTTTGATTGGGTTGTGACTCACTTGCTTTACACTTACTAATTTGCCAGGAGTCCAATATCTTTGGGGCGATCGCCAGTCCACTTTCCGAGTCTGGTACTGGCACATGACACTGGCTAACCTGCAAACAACGATTTTGCAATGGTTTCTGCCTACATATCAGGCTGGTAGCTGTGCCAATTTAGCCAACTGGACTACCGCGAACGGTGAATTATGAACTTACGCAGTCTCGATCGCCCCATCCGGAATATCCATACATATCTAGTCGGCGACTTACGCACCAAACCCCTAAAAACCCAGTTTCTGACACCCTGTGCGCCATTAGGGACTCGTAAGCGGATCTATGATATAAGCAAGTAAACTTGGCAACTCACCCACCCTCCCTATGCGATGTTGATTTGTACCTACCTATTTAGGCCTAGACAATAGGCGATCGAGACTTACGCAGATATCAGGAGGCGGTAGGAGTTTTTGATCGATGCAGGTCGATCGCACCCTGTTATCCAATTATTGAACAGGTCGAACTTAAAATCAATTCATAAATTCAGAATCTTAAATTCATAAAAGTCATACTTATAGAGAACCTGCTGGATACTGCATAATTGTTACAGGAATTCTGAATAAAGTTTTAGCTAATTGAGACAAACCAAACTTGAATTTAAGCGACTGCGGCACTTCTTGTACGGAAACTTCTACGAAGCCAAAGCGAGTATAAAATGATGCGAGTCGCTTTCCCAAGCATTCTAAATATAGCGGTTCTGTAGCTTGTTGAATTAAATATTTTGTGAGGTAGCTTCCCAAACCTCGATCGCGCCAATCTTTCGCCACCACCAAACTGCCCAATTCTTGCGCGCCGGTAAATTTCCGCAACTGTCCGCAAGCTGCCAATTTTCCCTCGCATTCGATGACCCAGAATTGCTCCCAGCGCAACTGAGTTGGGTCGAGTTTGGCGCTCCAAACTAACTTTCTAATTGATTTGATATCTTGAGCACAGGCTGGGCGGATGGCGCATTCAGACGGCAACGAAAAAAAACTTTCATTCATTATGATTCCATAAAATGATCTTTAGTAAATTTATTCTTATTTTCCCAGTCGAGTTCCCAATGCTGTATTTAAGTATAACTCCTGTCACTGGAAATTATAGCAGCTAGCCGCTTCAAAATGCGAAAGACTTCGTAAAGTTCGTTTCCTGGACTCCCAATATCGAAAAGTTTAGACACGGCATACTCCGGTATGTCTCCTTTGGTCACTTTGATAAATCGAAAGCTGCTACCATTTGTCAGAAGCCCAAATGTTAGTGGTTCTGGACTGGGGTCATTCAGCATATAAAATAGTAACTGAGGAAGTCCAGCTTCAACGGAATATTGTGCTCGCTTCGCTTCGATAGCAACCACCCAAAAAGATTCAATTAAAAGCAGAACATCAATACTTCCTCTGACAAGTATACCTTCATCCACGGTGACAAGTTCCACCGATTTTTCTGCTTCTATATGAAATGGATTCAGGTATAAATCTGCTAAAAAGAGCAATGGAGCAAGTACCACCATTTTTACGGTATCTTCTATCATGGAGTGGTCGGCACTGTTAGTATAGCCAGCCTTTACTTTGTCTAGATATCGCTTTTCTTCATCAGTAATTTCTGGTAAATCGTCAATCCACTCCCGGAAGAATTGCTCGTCTTCACAAAGTTGGAAGTTAAATTTTGTTTTGACATCGTGCAGGGTCAGTGTTTTTGCTTGAATGCTTTGTGTCATAGTTTTATCTAGTTATTTATTAGTTGGTATGTATTCTAGCATATCAACTGTCGATCGCCTCCCACAAAACCTCCGCGCCAAACCTTACCGGATCGGTACAAGGCAACCCCGTTTCTGCTTGAACTTCAGCTATTGCTAACAGCGCATCTGCCTCATTTAGGTGATGAGTGTTGAGGGCGATCGCGCTCACTTTTCCCCCTGCAAAAGCACCCGCAGCAGCAGCTAACATTTCGTACAATTCAATTACTTTTGATAGCCTGGGAATCGATAGGTGCGGGTGATTGCGAATGTTAGTTTGTCCGGATCTGTGCGCTAAAATTAAGTGAGTTGGCTGCGAACCCCGCAACAGAGGCAGAGTCGCAGTCGAACCTGGATGCAATAGCGAACCTTGCCCTTCTACGTGCAGAATATCGCATTCAGAACCCAATTTAATCACCATTTGTTCGACAGCTCCAGCCGCGAAATCAACTCGCACTGCATCCAAAGGAAGGCCTTCATTTCCAATCATTAAACCCGTTTGTCCCGTTGCTAAAAATTTGGAACGCAAACCCCGCTGCAAGCAAGTGCGATTGAGTTCCAGACTGGTTGACATTTTGCCAACACTCATATCTGTGCCGACGGTTAACACGCGGCGACAACTTAATTTAGCAGCCGCAGCAGAGGCGATGGCACCCACAGATTTCGGTTCCTGACGCACGTCCCAAATCCATTGATTTTCGGTTAACGGAACTGTTATCAAAGGTGCAAGTTTTGCGTGCAAACCGTTGACAACTGACAAACCTGCTGCTACCGCTTGATTAATTTCTGGCACCCATTCCGCAGGCAAAACACCGCCGGAAGTAGCGATACCAATTAGCAGAATATCCGGCGCAAATTGCACTGCTTCTGCAACGGAAGCAACTATCGGTACTTGTTGAGGAATGCCCGTTAATTCAGGTAAAGATTGTCCGGCACATTGGCGGTCTATTACTGCTACAATTTGTGCTTCGCTGTAGCGCAAAAAGGCTAAGCCTGTTTTGCCGGAAGAACCCAGAATTCCCTCGTGCAGCAGGATAGCCACTTTGCCATTGTTGATCGGATAGTTTTTAGTCATTGATTCACTTTTGATATGGGCGATTTTAGATTTTAGCTTCAATCTAAAATCTAAAATCTAAAATCGATTGGGTGTTAGCTGTGATTTGGGATTATTGGTTCAGGGTAAGATCATTCGGATCTTCTCCCAATTCTCGCAATCTGGCCTCTAGTCGCGAGGCTCGCTGGCGTTCCTGTTCCGCTTGCTGTTGAGCGGCTTCGGCTTGTTGTTGAGCGGCTTCGGCTTGCTGTTGAGCGGCTTCGGCTTGTTGTTGAGCGGCTTCCTCCGGCAACAAAACTAAATTGCCAGATTCGTCGAAAAAACGCACCCAAGTTGCTGTTTCTCGATCGACAATTCCTTCCCAAGTACCCAACCAAAAACCTAGGGTTTCGCACCACAGCCAACCCCGCTCGTTGGGCACTAACGGCTGATAACGCAGGGTGGCATCTAAACGCCATCCTTGCAAAGAATTCGGATCGAAAGGATCGAAAACAAAGTAATCAGGAGTTCTAAAAACCTGCTCGTAAATATCCTTTTTTTTGCCTGTATCCTGATTTGCTGTTGATGGTGACAGCAGTTCCACAATGACATCCGGGTAACGTCCGTTTTCTTCCCAAACTACCCAGCCTTGTCGGGAAGTATTGCTGTCAACACCCAATACAGCGAAAAAATCCGGGCCTCGGAAATCCTGATTCCGAATCTGTTTAGCGCTGTAATAAATAAACATATTGCCACCGACAAAAAAATCGTTTCGGTGAGCTAAACCTTGTTCTAAGGAACGGATTAAAACGGTCATTGCTATACGGTGGCGGTTGCTTTCCATTTCTGCACCATCATCAAAAATTAAATCAGTCGGCGGTTTATGTTCTTCAAAAAAAAGTTTGGCTTCTCTATCAATTCCCTGTCCTATTGATTCTACTGGTATCATACTATCTCCCGATTTATTTTTATCTGTCAACTGTCAACTGTCAACTGTCAACTGTCAACTGTTTAACGATACTTCTATTCTACAATCTCAATTCGCCGCACTCCCAATCCCGATCGCCCGTTTGGCAGCAAACACCCATTTTCGACGATCGCACCGGTGAAAGGATCGTCTAATAAATTTAAGTGACTGTCCAAATCCAAATAGTCAGCTAGGGGGGAAAGTTGTGCTGCTGCTGTATTTGCGATCGCGCTATCTGAATAGCAGCCGAACATTACTTGCAAATTGCAGGCTTTTGCCGTGTGAATCATCCGCATTGCTTCAGTCAATCCCCCTGACTTCATCATTTTGATATTGATGCCGTGGACGCAGTGCGCTAACTTGGGTATATCGGAACTGTTAAAGCAACTTTCATCAGCAAAAATTGGCAGCGGCGATTGACGGTACAGTTCTGATAATTCCTCCATATCGGCGAGGGGTGAAAGCGGCTGTTCGACATAATTTATTGTGTATTTTTCCAGCCAGTGACACATCTGGGCTGCATCTTTTAAACTCCAACCGCCGTTAGCATCTACACTGATTTTAATGTTAGCTGGTGCTTCGTCTAGCACTGCTATTAACATAGCTTTGTCGGCTTCGATTCCTTCGGGATTTCCTAATTTGACCTTGACGGCGCGGTATTTGATGCTTGCTGGATCTGTCGCATCTTTGCCAAACCAATCGCGCACTCTTTCTCTTGCACCAGACGGCGAATTAATGCCGATTGTGACGGAGGTGGGGACGATGCGCGATCGATCTAATCCCCACATTTTCCACAGCGGCAAGCCTGCTTTTTTGCCCAGCCAGTCGTGCATGGCCATGTCTATGCCGGCGCGGGCGGCTGAGGGTAAGTTGACCTCTGTTAATACTTGTTCGATTTTTTGGCGATCGAACGGAGTAAACTTTTCTAGCAGCGGTGCGACTTCCTGCAATGCGGCTAGCAGAATTTCGGTAGTTTGGGGTCTAGAACCTGTGGAAAAGGGCGAAGCTTCTCCCCAGCCTTCGATGCCTTCGTGTTCTAGCTTCACCCATAAATTGGTACTTTGGGCTGTTGTACCGCGGCTGATGGTAAGCGCAAACCGCTTGCGGACAGTGAAAGTTTCAATTTGAACGTGCATTGTCAGTGATTGGTTATTTTTTGTAGATAAAAATCCGAGGGGGCGGATTGCGCCGCTATTGCCATTTTTAACTTTTTACTTTATAGTTTGATTTTGCTTGTTCTAGTTTATCAAAAACTTGATGAAATTCCTGATTTCTGTTTCGCCGAAGAGAGTTGCTTTCTCTCTCAGCATTTGGGTGCTCTTCTTTGCTGTTGCTGGCTGCATCGTACAAGTTCTGCGTTACGGTTTTAACTATCAAGAACGCTGGATTAGTTTGTTTAACTTAGACAGAGAAATAAATTATCCTTCGTGGTACTCGTCATTTACTTTGCTGTTTTGCGCGATTTTGCTAGGTATTATTGCTAGTGCTAAGAAGAAAGAGGGCGATCGGTATTTTGGACACTGGAAAGCGCTGGCGTTCATCTTTGTATTTTTTTCTTTAGACGAAATCTTGAGTTTGCACGAAATATTAATTATTAACGACTTGCGAAAAGCACTGGATTTAGGGGGAATTTTTTACTTTATATGGGTAATTCCGGGGGCGATTTTTGTTGGGGTTACTGGGCTGGCTTATCTCAAGTTTCTCCGGCACCTACCCCGGAAAACAAGGAACTTTTTCTTACTGGCAGGCAGTATATATGTCGGTGGAGCACTTGGCATGGAAATGGTTTGCGGCTATTATGCAGATGCAGTAGGTCAGCGAAACTTGATATACGGTTTGATGGCTTCTGTTGAGGAAATTTTGGAAATGGTAGGGGTGATAGTATTCATCTACGCCCTGCTGTCTTACATCGGTTCCTATCTGGAAAATATTGATTTGCGGTTGAAGATACTGGAAAATCAAGAGAGGTAAAGCTGACGATAAACCAAGATTGTTAAGGAAATTGAAATCACCGACATTATGACTATCTACTTCTACACCACTGGCAGCGAATACGGCTGTTTTTCTAATTTTTCCAGTCATGGATTCGAGTTAGACGGAGAATATTGGGCAACTACCGAACATTATTTTCAAGCCCAAAAGTTTCCCAAAACTGCTCATTGCGACCAAATTCGCCAAGCAAAAACGCCGAAAGATGCCGCAAAAATGGGGCGCGATCGCTCTCGTCCCCTCCGCAAAGATTGGGAAAAAGTAAAAGATGATATCATGAGAAAAGCCGTACTCCGAAAATTTGAAACTCATGCCGAAATTAGAGAAATTTTACTCGCTACAGCGGATGAGGAAATAGTCGAAAATTCCCCTGTTGATTACTATTGGGGTTGCGGTAAAGATGGCAGCGGCAAAAATATGTTGGGCCAGATTTTAATGGAAGTAAGGGAAATATTGCGAAAACGCACGTCAGAGTAAAACAGAACTTAAATTTCCCAAACTAAAGCAGGACTTATTTAATCCTAAGTCCTGCAATGCTCGTCAGCGAGCATTTCCTCAATTTTCTTAAACACTGAACTTAAAAATCGGCATGAGCAACTGTCAAAACTTGTGTCAATCTCGTCGGGCTGTTCTAGTAGAGGGTTTAGCCTCTCCTCAGAGACTGCGAAGCAGGGGAAACGGTAAAAACCCTGCACCACTTTTTTTGTTTTAACAACTACTCTCAACCGGAATTAACTTTTATGGTTGCAAGTACAGCATTGTTAGCCAGTCGCCTCCCGGACACCGTTCCCCTAAAGTTGGCGATTCACAGGTAAAACAGCAAAACACCTGTTCTGGTTAAAGTTTGTTTTTTATTTATGCTGTATCTTTACTATTGTGTACGATTTGTGGAAAGTGTCAGCAGTGCTACAGAATTCTTTACATTTGTGATTTATTTGGATACAATCGCGCCACTCTGTCGCAGTTGCTGTTGAATTTTGTTAAATTCTTTCTGTTCTGCGCTTAGCAAACTATTGTCGATCGGCGATCGCATATCCCACTGCAATTCGGACAATAACAACAAACAGCCCGCCATAATTATTCCTGTGGTTAGATATTGCCAAGGTGCAACAAAACTTAATAGAGGTATGCTAAATAAATGAGTTAGTCCGATCAGGAGAAAAGTGCGCGATCGCAAACCTAATCCCGTCAACAAATAGCCGATCGCGCTCAACCCCAACCACAAATCGCAAAGGTGCAGCAACAAACCTGCCCAACCGGCAAAAATACTGCAATCGGTCAAAACCAAACCAGTTATCATCAAAATCGCCCAAGAGTAAAGAATCCAGCTAACACGCTCGACTCTTACCCAAAACAAAGTCAAAACAGCCATTGCCGCAGTACCAATTAGAGTCAAAGTTGACCAGAGAATCGCCTGAAAGCTCCAACTGAGGGGGAAAAACTGAGCCGTAAAAAAAATCCCCCCTGTCACCAAACCCCAAAGCAGAAAAGTTTGGTCGATGCGGGTATAAAGTCCTGAGAAAAGAGTAATATTTCCAATTTGCCAGCGGAGTTGCAACAGGCCTTCGATGTCTTGTACGTCGAGATGTTCCTGTTTGCTGCGGAGTACGGGTTCGGAGGCGTTGAAAAAGGTCATCCAGTGTTGGGGAAAGTATGAAGTTTTGTGTATTGTAACAAGTCTTAAAGCATATTTTTTATATTTTTTCTTGTTCCCCGGCTCTGCCTGGGGACGTAGATTGGGAGGCTCTGCCTCCCCCTAGTCTCAAAGCCTCCCGCGAGTCTGAGACAAGCGAGGCAGAGCCTCTGGATATCGATTTCCAGGCACAGCCAGGGAAGCAGTTAACAGTGGATTGCTATTTTCAAACAATTTTATCGCTGTTTGTCATTAATTAAAAAATGATTGGTCATTAATTAAAAAATGAGCTGATCTATTTCAACAGCATTACCGTCAGGATCGAGACAAGTGAAGTGAAGCCATCCTTGCTTCTCAGAAGTCTGCTTCAAAATTTTAGCTCCAACTTGGCATACATTACTGTAAACCGCCTCTAAAGATTTAACTTCTATACAGATAGTCTGTCTCCTGTCTGAAATCAAACTATCTGATGAGACTCGCTCTTTTTTAACTGGCTCTAACGGAACTAAAACAATATTGCCACATTTCACCAAATAATTTGATTCTTTCTCGACTCTTAACCCTAATACCCTTTCATAAAAAAAACGCGATTTTTCCATGTTCCGCACTCGTAGTTTCACTGCCATATTAGTTACATTGACTTTTTGCCACTCTGTTTCACCTATGCTTTTAGCAGGAAGGTCAATATGAATTGTTTCCTTTGTTGTGAGGATTTTTTCATGATTCAATCGGGAAACTTTCTTCACATACAAAGACTGACCGTCAGTAGCAGTCAACTTCCAAGAAACTGCTACTGTCGTTTTAGATAAAGATTGATGGTTGAGGAGTGCAGATGTTTGTACTTCTCTGCCATCTAAAAAGAGAAATGTATCACCAATTTGTGACATTTCTAGCTTTTCTAGGAGGGAATCAAGATGCGATTTTGTAATTTGGGTGCCATCGTAATTTTGGTTTTTAACCAGAGTTTCTTTACTACTTAAAAATTCGGCGATTTTCATTAGATAACGAGCATCCTGAACTTGTTCTGCATGGTTCCCTAACCATTCTATTCCTGCCAAAGCACCAAGTATACCCCCCGTCATTGATGCAACAGTATCGGTATCAGCACCGCGAGCAAATCCAGCTTCTACAATACCGTGAAATGGATCGGCAGCATAACGTGATGCCAGGAAGATAGAAGCAGCAGCGGTTACTGTTCCAGAACCTTTTATAGTTTGATCAAAACATCCCAATTTAGTAAGTATCTCTTGTTCAACAGAAAGTGCACCATGCTTCATTCCCTCCTGGCATTGTTCGAGAAGCTCCAGCATTTCTGTAACAGTTTTTTGCCAAATATATTCATATTTTTCGCCATTTACCTCAAAAGTTGAAGGTTTCCAACTTGGAAAAATATTATCCAAATCTGGCAGTTTTGACCACAAGTTAACTGCCGACAATACTTGCTCAATAATTTCACCGTATTTGAGAGTACCTGTCTTTTGAAACGCCACCCACACGGCAAAACCGTAAGCAAGTGCTCCAACTAAAGCTCTAGGATGACCGTGAGTGCATACACCATTAGCCACAATATTTTTAGCAATATTTCCAAAAATTTTATCGGTTGCACCTAAAAAACAGTGTGGCATGATTCGCATCGCTACACCATTACCGCCAGCATCAAAATACTGCTTCTTATTCTTTTCAGGAGAAGACCAAGGTTCTTGTCCCGCGAGCCATAGTTGTGCTGCTCTTTTTGTCGCTCCACCACCTCCCCGTTCGTAACGAGTCCAGGTGGGCAACTCCTTTTTGATAAAGTAATGCCACCACTTTTCGCCGTGCAGTAAACTTCTGGCCGTGCATAGAATTAATTGGGTATCGTCACTGTATTCCCCTGCAAGAATTACCTCTTCATGCGGGTAATATTGACCACCAGATTTCCGCACCCATTTTTGAAATCCCTTTGATGATTCTGTAGCAGCATTTTTATTATCAACTCTCTTCGCCTCTGGTTCCTGCGGCCAACCTAGTGCATCGCCAACTGCCGCACCAAGGAATGCACCTTGTCCTTTGGCTATTAAGGAAATCCTATTTAGGTTGTAGCGGTTATCATTGTTCATGCTTCTTTCCTTTGTGTTCAAAGTGTTTCTTGGGGTCGTTTACCCGAACTAATACATTGGCTTAATTTGTACTTTTCAAACAGGGTTGGTGCAATTACAAAATTGAATTTATCTTCCGGCACACCTAAAAGACGAAGGCGTACAGCTTCGTTTTTTGCCTGGGTGTGAGTTTGTACTGCGACCGATAAAATATCCCCTATACTAATTGTGTCTGGTATTAAAACTTCAGCCTGGTTATCTGTAGGACAGCAAGCTAAATGAGTGTTAGAACGGGTAAAAGTTTGGTTAGAAGCTCCAGGGACAGATTGAGCAAACATGGATAAGAATGCCTCCTTACCTTCTCCAACACGTTTTCCATGACCAGATGCAGCATTTCGCGGACAGAATCGAGTACCGGGCAACCAGAGGTACTTAGGGTTGATGAACAAGATTACCCAATCCTTAAATAATTCATCTTTGGACTTTGCCTTGTCGAAATACCAGGCATTAGGATATTCAATTGAACAACAGATGTAATTTTCATGCCGATCTAATCGCTGAAGATCCGTGGGTGTGAAAACACTACGTTCATCTGTCTGTAACTTTTTTGTCGCTAAAATTCCCGTTGTTCCCGTCAAAATATGAACCAGGTTGCGCGATGGGGTAAAATGACATAGCCGCGTTATTCCTCTACTTTCTACCTCTTGCTTAATCGTTTCTATCATAGTCACACTTTTTTTAGGTAAAGGCTCTCATCAGTTGGCAGAAGGCGCGTAAGTTCTCCGCTATAAGTTATGATTAAACGACTTCTAGCTCGCGTAACTCCCACGTAAAGTAAACGTCCAGCTTGAGCCATTGCATCGGTCTCGCCAAAAGCTGTTACTGCTTCAGGATCGGGCAACAGTTGATTGTTGCAAAATGGCAGTATAACCGCATCGAACTCAAGCCCCTTTGCTGAATGATAAGTTCCGCAATATTGGATACCCTGTTCTGTTTTCCATGCTTTGATATCTAAATCTAGATTTACTAGATTAACAATTCTCTGAAGCTGCGGAATAATCAAATTTGCATAGCGACGATCGCGTACTAGAATAGCTACACTCTGGGTTCTTGCTATCTCTGAAGCTTGTTGAACAATAAATGTGATTTCCTGCTGAATAGATGCGAACTTAACAATAGTTGGGCGTGGGCCATCAGCATTTGGAGAAACTGGTTCAACGAGATCGCGCACATCTCTAAAGTATGGCATTTCAGAAATTGCCAGACCTAACTTGGCAATTTGCTTAGTATTTCTGTAGTTTTCTTTAAATTCCCATGGTTTTGTGATGTTTAATCCCGCCTCCCGCCAAGACATACGATGTCCGTAAATCTGTTGGGCAACATCTCCGAAGAATGTCAACGAACCATTTTTAGGAATAGCTTTAGCTAGAGATCGAATCATTTCTGGAGAAAAATCTTGCCCCTCATCAATTATGATATGTCGGTAGCGACGTGGCGACCGATCTGCATCTAATTCTGCACAAACAGCACTAGCCAAATTATCCCAATCATACTGCATACCTAATTGTTGGCGGAGCTTACTATAAGTTTGGTATATTTCAAACATTAGCTCCCGCTCGCTATATTCTATTCGAGTGCCAATATGTCCCACAGTGGGAAAATTTTGATAATCTTCCAATGAAGTAATACCCTGTTGGACGATCCAGCGAATTTCTTCTAAAAACACTGGCAAACGATTGTTTAAGAGCAAATTTTTTCCGTGTTTCCTTGAAACTGTTTCCACCGCTTGCTTCACTAACTCCTCGCGTCGATCTGAGTCAACAATCGAATTTCGTGATAGCTTGCGACGAGACGCCAGATAACCTCTGGCAAATTTGTGGTAGTTTTCGATGACAACATCAGCAAGTTGGTCGTCTTGAAGGCGTTTTAGGTAAGAAACCAAAGTGTTATTAAATGTAACTAAAAGCGTCTTTCCGGAATGCTCTGTCGTGGAACTTGCCAGATAAGCCGATCGTAAAATGGCAAGAGTTGTTTTGCCGCTGCCAGCAGTTCCTAGCACAGCTAAGTGTCCTTGTGCCGGCAGGTAGAGGACTTCTTTTTGGCGACCTATTGCTCTAGGTAAACTCATTTTTTATACCTGACCCTTGTTGTAGTAGGCTGATAGTGATTATACATAATCTTTCCACCAAGTTACTTCTATCGAGTGAAATAGCAAAACTTTGTAACAAGTTTTACTTAAACACAATTATAGCATACTTGATTTTTAAATCAAGCTTAAAATTATAGTGTCTCATTAAATCATCAGTTGCAGTTATATTTTTGATGACGATTTACTTTTAGATCGCTCGCGGCGACTACAGATGTCTCTTTAACTTTTCTTACCACAGCTTTGAGTTAGATGGAGAAAACTGGCCAACTACCGCGCATTACTCTCAAGCCCAAAATTTTGCGAATACGCCTCATTTTGACCAAATTAGTCAGGCAAAAATATGTTAAGACTTATGATCGTGAAAGTGCGGTATAGACTGCTGTGAAAGCGCACGCAAGACTCAAACAAAACTCCCATAGGCAAGAGTATATCAACTAAGAAGAACGCAATTTATTATAACCCTTGGTGTCAACCAAACCAGAACAAGCTGAAAACTCAACTTTAGAGTAAAATAGAAATTGATGCTGCTAGCAAAGGACTCATCCCCATGACCGCAACAATTCCAACTAAAACCTCTGCAGAAATCATCTACCCAGACAGCGACGGCAAACCCATGTCAGACAATACCAAACAGTTTGAACTAATTGTCACCATTCAAGGCGGAATAGATGCCTTATACAAAGACAACGAAAATGTCTTTGTAGCAGGTGATTTGCTGTGGTATCCCGTCGAAGGCGATAACAAAACTCGCCAAGCACCTGATACGATGGTAGTGTTTGGCAGGCCGAAAGGTTACAGAGGTTCCTACCAACAGTGGCTTGAAGATAATATTGCGCCGCAAGTTGTCTTTGAAATCATCTCCCCCGGCAACCGAATGCGAGAAATATTTAAGCTTTTTAAGTTTTATGATAATTATGGAGTCGAAGAATGTTATTTCTACGATTTAAAGGATAATGAGTTAATAGGTTGGCTGCGAAGTGACGGAGAACTCAACTATATTGAATCAATGGAGGGTTGGGTAAGTCCACGTTTGGAGCTCCGTTTTGAAACTGCATCGGGAGATTTAGAAATTTATCGTCCCGACGGACTAAAGTTTTTGTCTTATGTGGAGTTGTCAAGACAAATGGAACAAGCCCAACAAAAAGCCGATCGCCTATCCGAGAAATTGCGAGAAATGGGCATCAATCCCGACGAAATTTGAACAAAAAAGACCGGGCGGTTAAAACCGGGTTATTTTCTTCCGTCCGCAGAGGCGGATATCGTTTGTATAGGCGCGATTTCAATCGCCGTCTTATCTTTGTTTGTATAGATCCGATTTCAATCGCCGTGATTTCTATTTTTTATTTTCAATCCTCAAACAACCTATAATAACTTGACATATCAACAATTCCCCATGCAAAATCCCCGCCAAATAGCCTTTCTCGCACTCCGCGAAGTCCACCGCCGCGGTGCATTCGCAGATGCCGCACTCGATCGCGCTTTCAGCAATTCTCAACTCAACGACCTCGATCGCCGTTTAGTCACAGAATTAGTTTACGGTAGCGTCAGGAGAATGCGATCGATCGACTTCATCATCGACAAACTAGCAACAAAGAAATCCTCCCAACAACCGCCCGAACTCCGTACCATCCTACATTTAGGGTTATATCAACTCGAATATCTCAACCAGATTCCCCCCTCCGCCGCTGTCAACACCACCGTTCAACTAGCAAAAGAAAACGGATTTTCTGGACTCAGCAGTTTTGTCAACGGTTTGTTGCGCCAATACATCCGTTTAACAGATAACGACTTAAACCCATTAACAGTTACTAATTATAAATCAACCGTCGAACGCCTAGGAATTCTGCACAGCTTCCCCGAATGGCTGGTAAAATTGTGGATCGAACAAATAGGCGAAACCGAAACCGAACAACTCTGTGAATGGTTCAACCAATCCCCCACAATTGACCTGAGAATCAATCCTTTAAAAAGCTCGATCGCCCAAATCGAAGCTGCCTTCAAAACCCACAACATCTCAACTAGCAGAATCCCCAACTTGCCACAAGCATTAAGACTAAATGGCAGCATCGGCGCAATTCAAAACCTCCCCGGATACAGCGAAGGTTGGTGGACAATCCAAGACAGCAGCGCTCAATTAGTCACCCATTTACTAGGGCCCCAGCCAGGAGAAACTATCATCGACGCCTGCGCCGCACCGGGGGGAAAAACCACCCACAGCGCCGAATTAATGCAGGATGAAGGCACTATTTATGCCTGCGACAAAACCGCCAGCAGACTCAAAAAACTTAAAGAAAATGCAGACAGACTCCAGATGAAATCCATTAAAATTCATACCGGAGACAGCCGCCATTTCCCAGAGTTTGTTAACCTTGCAGACAGAGTTTTACTAGACGCACCTTGTTCTGGCCTGGGAACCCTCCACCGCCGCGCCGACGCCCGCTGGCATCACACGCCCGAAAACATTCAACAACAATCTCAACTGCAATCGGAATTACTAGCAAATGCAGCGACATTTGTCAAGTCCGGCGGCGTATTAGTTTATGCAACTTGCACAATTCATCCCTTGGAAAATGAAACAGTTATTCGATCGTTCTTAGACAGCAATCCTCACTGGCAAATCGAACCGCCAACAATTGATTTACCCGTACAGCCATCACCCGAAGGATGGGTGAAAGTGTGGCCGCACAGACATCACATGGACGGCTTTTTTATGGTGAGGCTAAAGCAATTGAAAAACGAGTAAAGTCCTTACTCCAAACCGATAGTTTAATAAGCCGGTTCTTGATAAGCTGGCTCTTCATAAGCAGGCTCTTGATAAGCCGGCTCTTGATAAGCTGGCTCTTGATAAGCTGGTTCTTGATAAGCCGGCTCTTGCGGTGGGTAATACTTCGGTTCAGGATTAGGATTGTACGGTACGATCGCACCATCCTCATTCACAATCATCCCGCGAATAATCCTCTTAGGCTCCACCGGTTTGGGCTTAATACTGCGTTTGCGGCCCTCCAACTCCGGCAACTTCGGAAACTTCTCAACCGGCATTCCCTTAACAGCTTGACTCATAAAATCGCGCCAATTATAGGCCGCCGTACCGCTAGTTCCCCAGGTGGGATAATTGTCATCATTCCCTAGCCAAACGCCAGTCACAACCTGTGGAATGTAACCAATAAACCACAAATCCCTGACATTTTCCGAAGTACCGGTTTTGCCCGCTACAGCGCGATCGTTTAAAGCAGCAGGCCCCCCCGTACCGTCTTGCACAACGCCCTCCAACATCCAAGTAGTAATCGCAGCACTATCCTTATCCAAAACCCGCTTCGGTTTAAAATTAGCCTGATAAATCACATCTCCCCGCTGATTAATCACCCGCTTAATTCCGTGGGCTTCAATAAAATTCCCTTGCGCGGCTAAAGTACCGTAAGCATTGGTTAACTCCAGCAAATTCACTTCCGAAGAACCCAAAGCCAGGGAATAAATCGGACTCAATTTCGACTTAATTCCCATATCGTTGGCTAATTTTATCGCCGGTTCAAACCCCACATCCATCAACACCTTCACAGCTACGACATTCACCGAACTCGTCAAAGCATCAGAGATCGATCGCCAACCGCTAAATTTTTTGCCATAATTATTCGGTTGATAGCCGTCGATAATAATTGGTTCGTCTTCGTAACTGTCATAGGGAGAAAAACCAGCCGCCATCGCTGCTGCGTAAACCAACCCTTTAAACGTCGATCCGGGCTGCCGTAAAGCCTGCGTAGCACGGTTAAACTGACTTTCTTTATAATTTCCGCCGCCCACCAGGGCCTTAACTTCCCCAGTCTTAGTGTCCATAGAAACTAAAGCTGCCTGTTCAAAACCCTGACGGCGGCCATCAACTTCGATCGCATTTTTAACCACCTCTTCCGCTATTTTCTGCCACTTCAAATCCACCGTCGTCTCGACAGTCAAACCGCCAGCTTCCAAAGCATCCTGAGAAACATAGCGCGGCAATTCCTTCCGAATGTAACTAGCAAAATAAGGTGCGACTACTTTAAATCGCTTCGGCGGACTTGGTTTAACGGCGATAGGTTCCGCCATCGCCTCCTTCGCCTGAGCCTCTGTAATTACCTTTGCTTCCTGCATTTGTTGCAGCACAAGATTGCGCCGTTTCTTAGCAATATCGGGATTAACCAAAGGCGAATATTCGCTCGGTGCCGGCGGCAAACCCGCCAAAGTTGCCATCTCTGCCAAAGTTAATTTATCGACAGTTTTGCTAAAGAAAACCAAAGCTGCATCTGCCACTCCGTAGGCATCCGAACCCAAATAAACCAGATTTAAATATCTTTCTAAAACTTGCTCTTTACTCAACTCCCGCTCTATTTTCTGAGCTAAAAGAGCTTCCCGAACCTTCCGCCTAATACTTCTTTCCTGATTGAGAAAAACAACGCGAGCCAATTGTTGGGTAATTGTACTGCCGCCCTGCACTAAATCTCTTGCTATCAAATTAGAAACTATCGATCGCACAATACCTTGATAATCCACCCCGCGATGTTGGTAAAAACGGCGGTCTTCTATGGCAATAAAAGCTTTAACCAACAGTTCGGGAATTTCTTGAAGTTTCAGTTTATCTCTAGTTGCAGGCCCCGACTGCAACAAAATCGTCTTATCGGCCGCCTTAATAGTCAGTGTCCCGTCGCGGTTAAAGGCCGACAAATCGTTAACATCCGGCAAACCTTTGTCTAAGGTGTACAAAATCCATAAACCGTAGATTAAAGCGCCCCCGCCTATACTGGCCACACCTAAACTTATCCAAAATCTAGGGCGACGGGAGATCCGTTTTTTAGGATTTTCCTGCGGTGCGCTATTTTCCTGCGGTGCGCTAATTTCCTGTAGTTCCGTATGTCTCTGCAGTTCGGTGTTCTGCGGTGCGCTATTTTCCCGCAATTGGCTACTATCCGATTTTTTGGGTGATTTAGTTTCCAGCAAACTTAATCCCGGCCGCAACAATTCTTTTCCCTTGGTTTGCAAGCTGGTAACTTGAGGTTCAATTTCCAACCAAGCAATTAAGCGCTTCAGCCCTTCCCACCTGCGGTTGACTATTGGATATCGAGCGTATTCTGGTTCTAAATATTCTGATTCTAAATATTCTGATTCTAATTCAGACTCTTCTAGAGGTGCAGCATCTTCTGATACCACATACTCCGATCTTTGGGCCGTTGTCCCTGTATAAAATTCCGCCTCCGATTCCGGCGAGTTGAGCTTATTGCCCTTCGCAGGCTTCGGCGGTTCTCGATCGGAATTACCGCTTATTGCGTTAGTGACTTTGCTCAATGTATCTTTGATATTTGAGAAAAATTCTGCCACGTTCAGACCTTCAAACCTCATCAAGTCCGATTAAAAATTAAAAATTTAAAAAGCTAGCTTTCTTAAATTCTTAATTTTTAATTCGACATTTTTTCTTGAATAACACGCTGCCTTGAATTAGATTTTTTGAATTAAAAAGTTTTTAATTCACTACTCAAAATTCAAAACTTTTCTTAACAATGCAGAGCTTGGTATTTTTTTGAGAAGTGAATTAGATTTTTTGAATTCAAAATTTTTTAACTCAAACCTCAAAACTCTGCTTAACTCGCATGACCTAGTGCCAAGGCTGCTACCAGCATACCCAAAACCAGGAAAGGCTGAGCACTTGCCTGATATTTAACATCATTTTCCAGAGGATTACGCAAAAAGTACATATCCTGAAAAGTAATTTGGGGAATTATCAGCAGCAGCAGAATGACAGCGTAAAGGTTTTGGTGGATGCTGATCAGGTAGCCTGCAATCCCAGCTTGAAAGATGTCGATCATCAACACGCAAATCCAAGCTGCGGTGCTGATGCCAAACATCACTGGCAAAGATTTTAACCCTAATTGCCGATCGCCTTCAACACTTTTGAAATCGTTGACGATCGCAATCCCCAGCCCTGCCAAACTGTAAAACAGGGTCAAGATCATAATCGTGGGATCTAGTGTACCAAACAAAGCTTGACCCGCCCACCAAGGCAGGGCAATGTAGCTAGCACCCAGGGCATAATTTCCCAACCAGCCATTCTGCTTGAGTTTCAGCGGGGGCGCAGAGTAGATATAAGCTAGAAACGCGCCGCCGAGAGTCAAAACAGTCATTATCGGGAATTCATGACCCGCCCACAAGTCTAGAGCATAAGCCACCCCAATACCAGCGGCTAATAATACCAAAATTTGCGTTACTACTTGGGGAATCGAGATGATACCGGAGGGAATCGGACGGTAGGGCTCGTTAATGGCGTCGATGTCGCGATCGTAAAAATCGTTCAAAGTTTGAGTGTACCCGGTCAACAACGGCCCTGACATCAACATACAAGCTGCTGCGATCAAGAAATTCTCTAGGTTCCAAACATAGTTTCCAGAAGACGCCGCCCCGCACACCACGCCCCAAATTAGGGGAATCCAGGTAATCGGTTTCATCAATTGCAAGCGAATCTTCCAGATGGAAGTTTCCCCGCTAGCGGCCCCTTTCATGCCCAACAGTTGCCTAGTTTTGGCACTGCGGTTTTCGGTAGCAGCACTTTCCGGTGCAGCTTCTGGGGAGATTTGGGATGGAGGAGAGTCAGACATAATTTGATGTTAGCGGTACTGCTACTATTGTGTCGTTTTGCATTTCAATAATAATTCAGATAGCTTACCACTGATATTTAAGGCCGATTCTTGAAAACTTACCCTGGCTTGGAGTTGATGCTAGGGAAAAGTAGGAGTTTCACAATATATTGGAATATCATTATTTTGTCTAAATGTCAAGAGGATAAATACTTTTTTTTATAATTTCGCTGAGCCCGCCTGCTGGGGGAGATTTTTGCTACCAGGTATATTGAATGTCAATTACCAGGAGGCGATCGAGTTTTTTGCCATACTACCCTTGAATCATCTCATCTGGGAGAAAATCAATCGATTTTAGATTTTAGATTTTAGATTTTAGATTTTAGAGATGCTACCGCTTCTTTGATCCGGTTGAAATGGCTACTTAAGCAAGTCCAGGAGAATTACCACCCGATTACTTTCTCAACTCCGGTGTTACCTTCGCCCGATGTCTTCTATTTCTGCAATCAGATTTTCCCAGTCGATGTTTGAATAGTCGCGAACCCGCAACTTTTCCACAGTGGTTTCCATCCATCTCAGGTAATCTGTATCATACAATTTTTGTCGTTCAACTTCTAATTTTGTTGTCATAAGCGGTTTCTGCTAACAACTGCAAATTAACAAATATGGCGATAGGAATCAAAAGGCAGTCCCGTCCGCCGCTTGACTTCGACAACTGATTTGTAAGCGCCTTTTCTCTGCCTTTCTATAACTATTTTTTCCGCAACATATCGATCTAAACCGCTGGCGATTAACTCTTCCGGCGAAAGAATATTTAACCGTTTCCAAGTAAACTGCAATTCTTTTTGATAATTGTAGCTGAAGCAAATCATCGGGGCGATGCGTCGGACGTGACTTTCGGGAACTCCTGCTATTTCTGATAACTCTTCGGCGTGGGTAAAAATGTAGCCTTCGTTTTGCAGAGATTCAATATCGTTAGCGTAGACGATCGGCAAACCCAAGATTCTGACCATATCGTCTTTGGTACACTCATTAATATCTATTTTGCCGCGCACGTTTGCCAGTTCCTCGGCATTTGTTGCACTTGCCGGGACCAGTATACCTCTGGGTGCGGTTTTGATGAGATAGCGCTTTTTCAAACTAAAAGCAGTGACAATCTGAGCAATCCAAACGATCGTACCCAAATTAGTTGAAGAAGATACCGCTAGGGCTGCTAAAGTAATGGCAACACCCCATCCCATCCAACTACGAATATTTGACTTTTGGCCTGCATAGGCGATCGCCAATCCGCCGAAGTAGGGAATAAAAGAATACCACACCCAGTTTGGAGTTTGACGCAGCCAGTATAAATCTTGAGACACTTTAATTTTATCCTTAAATAGTTGTGATCTCACACTTTCTTATTTCACTCCCACTTTTTTAATAGTGGGCTTTCTTCTTCCTCCTTCCTTCTTCCTTCTTTCTTCTTTTTTCTTAATTACAATTCTCGCAACAGTTTTTGGCGTTTTTCTTCATATTCTTCTGCCGTAATTGCGCCCATATCGTAAAGTTTTTTCAATTCGCCGATCGCCCCTGTTACATCTTTTGCCGCTCTGAGTGCATACCCAGATGGCAACATTCCGCCATTGTACTGAACCTGAAAAGCTTGTTCCGACATCAGCAGCAGACCGATAAAATCGAAAAATGCGATCACTGACGGAATTAATGTCCAAGAAAATAGCAAGTATAATACCCCTGCTAAGTTATTGCCCAAATAAAATTTGTGAACTCCGAAACCTCCCACAAAGAAAGCTAACACAACTGCTACGGTTTTATCTTTTACCATTTTTACTTTCCCCAGTTTTTTTCTTTAAACTTTCGCGATCGACCTTTAACTCTCTACCTTTAAAGATCGACATAAGTAATCTTACTAATTTTTACTCATTTATTGGGGTTTTTGCGAAACTTAGACATCGCAAAATACAGCAGAACTATACCGACTTGAGCCTGTAGAATCACCAAGTAGCCTCTCAAGAAATAATTGAGTTCGCTGCCTGAATTGAGAGAAAATATTAAAAGGCCCAAGGCTGCGTAGGGTGCGAAACGCATCCAACTCGGCGTTCCCTCTAAATTACGGCTGTTCAAATTGCTCATGGGTTTAAGCCTCATCCTAAATTAAAATTTAGCTATAAATTAGCCGGATTGTCAACTTCCGTTTGGTGCGATCGCCCGAATCAGTCTCTCAATCATCAGCCGATAAGATATTACTTCCATGTTAAACCCTGTTTTTCCGCTAAAATAAGCGACCGGGGCGGGTCTATCTGGATCTGTTGCTGATATTAAAGATGAGGGTGAACCCGCCCCTATAGGAGTTCCGGTTATTTTACCGGGCTAGATATCAGGGGCGCACCGAGTACCCTACTGTTGTTTTTGGCAAGAGTCGATCGCCCTGACGATCGCTCTCAAAAAAACTCGATTAATTCACAATTATTAACAACCGCCCGAATTAACTAGCGCCCCCGCCCAAAAGAAACAGACTCAGGAGAGTACCGCTGTTCCAAAGACTGTGGAGAAGCATAGGAGCAAGGAGATTGCGCGATCGCGTGTACACAAACCCCAAAACCGCACCCAAAGTCGCCAAAGGCAGAATCTCAGAGACACTCAAGTGAGCCACAGCAAACAACAAAGCAGAAGCTGCGATCGCCCCCCAAACAGGCAAATAGCGAGTCAGAGAAGGCAGCAGAAAGCCCCGAAACACGATTTCCTCAAAAACCGGAGCGGCGATCGCAGCAGTGCCGAAAAACACCGCCAAAGCCACGTTGTCCCTACCTTCGAGAACGATCGGCAAAATCGGATTGCTGCCACCTTGTCCCTGCCACAATTGCTGATTGATCAGCGACACCAAAACTACCAAAGGCAAAGCAACAAAATAGCCGCCAAAACCCCACAAAAACCAACTTCCCCGCCAATTAATCCGAAACCAACCTTCAGACAAAGGCAAAAAAGACTTGACCGAAAAATACAGTACCGAAAGCCCCCCAGCCGACAGCAACAAATAAGTAGCAAAGATATAAAAAGCCTTCTCGCGCGGGTCAAAAGTAGCAGGGTTGAGTTTTAAAACAGCCAGAGAAACAGGCAGCAACAAATAGGGAATCAAGATTTGCCCGACAAAGAAAAAGCCGACCACAAGTACCTGCCAAACAATCTCGCCGTCCCAAGGCACATCCCAAGTCAAGCTCGCATTTCGCGCCAACACCGGGCCGGAACCTGCTGTATCTAACTGCTTCCGCTGCAACAACCACTGCACGGTCAAACCAACCAGCAAAACCGTACCAATACAAAGTGCGATCGCCGGAACCCCAACTATAATTGCCAACTTTTCTACAGCTTGCTGGGCCGTTACTTGCTCTGCTGCTTGCAGCGCCGCCAGCTCTTTAGAACGTTCTTGCAGCTTGTAAAGTTGAGCTAGAGCGCGATAGCGAAACCAGCCATCCAAAGACTTTTGAATGCTCGGCTCAGCATCCGGCAGCAGTTGAGCCGGATTGCTCCAAATTCCCGTTAAAACTTGAGCAGTTTCCACCGAAGAATCATCATCACTTTTAGTTTTGTAGCGCTCAACTAAATTTTTCCAACTTTGGAGAGCAGCCTCAGTTTTGCCACTGCTTGCCTGCAAAATTCCCAATCGCAAGTCAAGTTCGTTTAGCAGCACTGACTGTTGCTTTATCGACTCGGACGCCGCCTTATTTTGAGCCAAATTCAGAGTATTATCCTCAGACTTAGAGGCAATGACAGACTGAATTTCTTTAACTTGTGCTTGAGATGTTTCGAGAGTTTTGCGAGTCGAGTCTCGCGCTTCTAGATATTGCGTCAAAGCCGTATTTAAAGGATCTGCACCGACAATATTGGTGCGCGCCGAACTTAAATTAGCACTCTGATTATTTTCTCCTTGCCACTCCGAGGCGTGCAGCAGCAAATTTGTCTGGTAGAGTTCCAGCCGGCTTTGAATTTGCGGCTGATTCCAACTAGCAAGTAAAGATAAACCGACCAGGGCGATCGCGATCGCCGTTAAAATACCTAAAATAACCCGCTTCAGTGTCATTCCTGCTTTTCCGTCCCGCGCGAATCCGTGGCTAAATCTTTTCCGTCTTTAATCATAGGTCGTTGCAGACGAGAGTATCCCGACAACTGGTAAAATTTCACTGGCTCATCTTTTTGACTCTCCTCAACAAGACTTACGCCAAAAATCCTTGACCCGCCATGTATGGGTAAGGTGCGTACCATTGGTGTTAACTTAACGTCAAACCCAGTTATAGACAGATGTTGGACTATTAAGACCAGATCCCCCCTTAGCTTGCCCCCTACTCCCCCTTCATAAGGGCGGGACAGGAGTCTTCTCAAAGTCCCCCAACAACCAGGGGGATTTAGGGGGATCTAGACTTTGCCTAAAAGCGACATTTATCAGGGGTTTCAGGCGATTGTTGATACCAATGGGTGCACAGCGCACCCGCCGCAGGGTAGCAGGCTAAATCTAAAATCTAAAATCTAAAATCTAAAATCGAATGACTCGCATTATCTTAGTCCGTCACGGCAAAAGCACCTACAATCAAGAACGCCGCATCCAAGGCCGCCTCGATAAATCAATTTTGACAGAAGCAGGCCGTAGCGCCGCCCTGCAAGTAGGCGACACACTCAGCAGTATCGCCTTTGATGCCATCTATACCAGTCCCCTGCAACGAGCCAAAGAAACAGCGGAAATCATCCTGTCGCGCTTGACAAATCCGCCACAACTCCAGCCAACTGATAATTTGATGGAAATCGATTTGCCTCTGTGGGAAGGAATGCTGCGCCAAGATGCTATAGACAAATTCCCCGAAGCATATCAGCAGTGGCAAAAACAGCCCGACAAATTTTCCATGAAACTGCCATCTGCTGACGGAGAAATCGAACACTTCCCAGTATTGGCAATTTTTGCTAACGCCCGACACTTTTGGCAAGAACTTTTATCGCGCCACCAAGACGGCACAATTCTAGTAGTAGGTCACAACGGAATCAACCGCGCTCTCATCGCCACCGCGTCGGAAATTACCCCGGATTACTATCAATCAATTCAACAGTCCAATTGCGGAATTAGTGTCATTAATTTTGGTCCTTCCCCTGTTACAAACGACAAACTCGGAGAGCAAAACAAGAAAGTTGCAATTCAATTAGAGTCGGTAAACTTAACTTCCCATACCGGGGAAATTTTTCCCAAACCGAGGGACGGACACCAAGGCCCGCGATTGTTGCTGGTGCGTCATGGCGAAACAGACTGGAATAAAGCAGGTAAATTTCAAGGGCAAATTGACGTACCTCTCAACGATAACGGCCGCGAACAATCCCGGCGGGCTGCAGAATTTCTCAAGGATGTAAAATTGGATTTTGCGATTAGCAGTTCGATGCTCCGCCCGAAAGAAACTGCGGAAATTATTCTCAAATATCACGGCGGTTTGCAACTAGAACTCCGCGACGATTTGAGAGAAATTAGCCACGGACTTTGGGAAGGAAAGTTTGAATCAGAAATCGAACAATCCTATCCGGGTTTGCTCGAAGAATGGAAAACATCTCCTGAAAAAGTCCAAATGCCCGAAGGAGAGAATTTGCAGCAAGTTTGGCAGAGGGCGATCGCAGCTTGGCAAGAAATCGTACAATCTGTTTCTGGTACTGGGATTGTCGTTGCTCACGACGCCATTAACAAAGCAATTCTCTGCCACCTATTCGGTTTGGAACCAGAACATTTCTGGAAATTCAAACAAGGAAATGGAGCCGTTAGCGTGATTGATTATCCCCACGGCCCCGATGGTTTGCCGGTATTGCAGGCGATGAATGTCACAACTCATTTGAGCGGCGGCGTTTTTGACAAAACAGCAGCCGGAGCACTCTAATTAGTAAAGTGCTGAGCGCGAACCCGTAGCGGAAGGAACGCCCACCGCTACGGGTTCGCGCCTGAAAAAAGTTTGAATTTTGATAACAACCGCGCCCGACGCTTAGGAAGTTCTTAATTCCTGAAACTAATGCGCTGGATTGCTTCTTCCTTCTTCCTTCTTCTTTCTATCCTTTACATCCGTTACATCCGTTACATCCGTTACATAATCCGTTGCCGAACTTCCTTCTGTTATATGAGCCGCGAACTGCTACAAAATGTACGAGTGCTAGATCCAGTTTCAGGGAGCGATCGCATCGCTGATATTCTGATTGCTGAAGGTGATATCAAAACAGTCGAAGAAAAAATTGCTGAGTTTCCCCCTGACACAGAAGTGCGGGATTGCCAGGGACTGATTTTGGGGCCGGGGTTAACGGATATCTACAGTCACAGCGGAGAACCGGGTTTTGAGGATCGGGAAACCCTGGAATCCTTGATGCAGGCTGCGGCGGCTGGCGGTTTTACGCGGCTGGCGATTTTGCCGGATACCTCGCCACCTGTTGACAATTTGGCCGGTTTAGCTTTGTTGCAGCAACATATCCGCAATTTGCCGGCCGGACTGCCCCGCTTGTATTTTTGGGGAGCCCTGACAGCGGGCGTTAAAGGGCAGCAGATGGCAGAGTTGGGCGAGCTGGCCTCCTGTCCAGTGGTGGGTTTTGCGGACGGTTTGCCGCTGTCTAATCCGGCTCTGGTGAGGCGTTTGCTGGAGTATATCAAGCCTTTGGGCAAGTCGGTGGCTTTGTGGCCGTGCGATCGAACTTTGGCAGGAAAGGGCGCGGCGCGGGAGGGTGCGGTGTCAGTGCGCTTGGGTTTGCCAGGAATTCCGGCGAGTGCGGAAACTTCGGCTTTGGCGGTAATTCTGGAGTTGGTGGCATCTGCGGACACTCCGGTGCACATTATGCGCGTTTCTACGGCGCGCAGCGTGGAATTGATTCGGGATGCGAAGGCGCGGGGTTTGCCGGTGACTGCGAGTGTGACTTGGATGCACTTGCTGTTGAATGTCGGGGCAATTTCAGGAAACTCTCAAGATTCGGGCGGGAAAAATGCTCTGACTGCTTTGTTCGCCTACGATCCGAATTTACACCTAGAACCGCCGTTGGGCAATCTCAGCGACCAATTAGCGCTGATTCAAGCTGTGAAAGATGGCGTAATTGATGCGATCGCGATCGACCACAATCCGCATACTTATGAGGAGAAAACTGTGGCTTTTGCTGATAGTCCGCCCGGGGCGATCGGCTTGGAATTAGCTTTGCCTTTACTGTGGCACGGACTGGTAGAAACAGGGGAATTTTCGGCTTTAGAACTGTGGCGACTTTTAAGCGCAGGCCCTGCCGTTTGTCTCGGACAAACGCCCCCCATCGTTGCACCGGGAGTCTCTGCTGAGTTGATTTTGTTCGACCCGGAAATGAGTTGGACTGTTGATGGGCAAAGTCTGAAGTCGCGATCGGCAAATACGCCTTGGTTGGGACAGCAATTAACGGGAAAAGTTGTACAAACCTGGATTAATTGACCCTTGGGATTGGGAGCGTTTAACGAACCGCGAAGGCGCGAAGGGTAGGGTAGGAAGAAAAGGATCAGTAATTTGGTACGTGGAAGCTTTTGATAAGGCAGGTTAAATACATGATTGCTGTTGTTCCTTCGTGGAATTCTCCACCCCTAGACTTGACATTGGATCTGGGCGAAATTCATGTTTGGCGTGTGTCTCTGGCTCAAACAGAATCTTGGTTGCAGAGTTTACAAGAGACTCTCTCTACAGACGAGCGGACAAAAGCTGAGGGTTTTCACTTTCCCAAAGGTCGATCGCAATTTATTGTGAGTCGTGGCGCGCTGAGAGCAATTCTGAGTAGCTATCTTAACATAAATTCTCACATTTTGCGCTTTGACTACAATCCCTACGGCAAACCCTCTCTTATCGCCGCCCAAGGTGGAAATACCCTGCGTTTCAATGTGTCACACTCAGGAAACATGGCTTTAATTGCGATTACCAAAAATCGAGATATTGGTGTCGATATTGAAGGCATCAATCCCAATTTTCCTTGCCTGCAAATTGCTGAAAAGTTTTTTTCACCCTTAGAATACTCTGTGTTGCTTTCGCTCCCAGAACATCTCCAGCCTAAAGCTTTTTTCACCTGTTGGACTCGCAAAGAAGCTTATATCAAAGCAGTCGGTAAAGGACTTTCTATTCCCCTGAATCAGTTTGATGTCAGCCTCGCACCCGGAGAACCTGCCGCGCTGTTAAATGTTGAAGACAACCCCGAAGAAGCATCGAGATGGTCTTTAATGGAATTAATTCCGAGTTCAGATATGGTGGCGGCTGTTGCGGTTGCAGGAGATTGCTCGAAACTTCATTGTTGGCAGTGGACAGGGGAGTTTTGAGTTATACCCAGCGCCCAGGGTAAAAGAGAACGGCAACGGTAGCTGGAAGACATATACTGGTTGCACCTCCAAGCTATTGTATTGCACACCCTCCATAGACAAATAAGGACACAATATTTTTGTGTCCTTATTTGTCTATTTGACTGCAATTTGCCACCCTACAACTGATTTAAAAATTTAACCAAATCGATACCCAAATCCGCGTACCGTAATGATATATTCCGGTTGGCCCGGATCTATTTCCAACTTTTCGCGTAGCCAGCGGATGTGAACATCAACTGTTTTGCTGTCTCCGATAAAATCTTGGCCCCAAATTTTTTCCAGCAACTGATCGCGAGACCAAACTCGCCGGGGATAACTCATAAATAGTTCTAGTAAGCGAAACTGTTTAGGAGAAAATTTCACTTCCAGACCACGAACCAACACGCGGCACTCTTCAGGATACAGAGTTATGCTCTTATATTGCAGCATCATCGGTTGTCGCAACTGACCGAGGCGCTGGCGTCGCATCAGCGCCCGACAGCGAGCGATAAACTCCCGCATTCCAAAAGGCTTGGTCAGATAATCATCCGATCCGGCTTCTAGGTAAAAAGCGCAATTGTTGGCACTTCCTCTAGCACCGATAATCAAAATAGGGACGGGATTTCCTTGATGCCGTAACATTCGACACAGATCCAAACCGTTAATTGAATCCATAATTAACAGGTTGAAGGCAAATTCACCGTGGTATGACGAAGCAGCCTGTACAGAAGGTAGAGCGTTACGCCCGTCGCTAGTAACCACCACCTCATAGCCCTGTTCTTTAAGGGCTAAAGCTAGCATTTCCCGCAACAGATCTTCACCTTCCAATAACAAAATACGGCCGGCTTGTCCAACAGCCAACCTTGAAGGACTTTCGCTTAATTCAGCAGAAGACATAAATATCAGTGGGAGTGATGTTTGTATGTGGCTAGCGCGAGGTACCTTCTTCAGTAGCTGAGGTACTCTCGCGCTGCGATCGCTTGTACGATCGCCATTTGTTCGATCGCTTAGAATCTTTCGTCAGTCCATCCCACAGACACGCGCTCGACCTTTGCTACTTGCTCGTGTAAGGAATACAGCCGTAGAGCAGTTGCCGGAACCGCGGTGTCTGCCTGCGTGCAGGCCACAGAAGTCTGGTCATTTTTCGGGGTCGGTGTTAATTTCATAAAACATTGCCCGCTGTTAATTGACCACGTAACACCCAATCTAGAGGGATATGCTAGTTATACTACTCTTAAAAGGTTATTAAAAGGTAAAGTTTTGGCCATCAAGTGGTTAAATTATTAACGTTAAGTAATATAACGGTAAAGGTGCGATGGCACTGTAGAGCTTTTTTTAATAATACAATAATAAGTTTGCCCAAAGTCCTTTTTTTTCCCGTGCCGGCTACGATCGACGATAGCAAGTAAAAATTCTGTAGACTGCCTATCATGTTGCTGCATTTGAGTACCTGGCCCGAGGTAGAAGCTTATCTCGAAAGCTCCCGAGGCATAATTATCCCGATCGGCTCCACCGAACAGCACGGGCCCACCGGCTTGATCGGGACTGACGCCATTGCTGCCGAGGCGATCGCCCGCGGTGTCGGCGAAGCTGCCAATGCCTTAATCGGCCCCACAATTAATGTCGGGATGGCCTTGCACCACACCAGCTTTCCCGGCACAATCAGCTTCCGACCGCAGACGCTGATACTGGTAATCAGGGATTATATCACATCTTTGGCAAAAGCGGGATTTGAGAAATATTTCTTCATTAACGGTCATGGTGGCAACATTGCGACAATGAAAGCAGCATTTTCCGAGACATACGCGCATTTATCAGACTTAAATTTACCAAATGCCGATCGAATCCAGTGTCAAATCGGCAACTGGTTCATGTGCGGTTCCGTGTACAAACTAGCAAAAGAATTATACGGAAACCAAGAAGGTTCCCACGCCACCCCCAGCGAAATCGCCTTAACCCAGTACCTTTATCCAGAAGCAATCAAGCAAGCTCCGCTTTCGGAAGAAGTCGCTTCCGGGCACAAAATTTTCGGTGCTGCTGACTTCCGCCGCCGATTTCCCGACGGGAGAATGGGTTCAAATCCGGGCTTAGCAACCCCCGAACACGGTCAGCAGTTTTACGAATTAGCAGTCAAAGAATTGACTAATAATTATCTGGAGTTTTTAAGTTCCGATTAACGTTTTTTCTTCTCGTTACCAGGAAGCTCCTGGTAACGAGTAAAAATCTCAAACTCTTCTATATTTTACGGTTATGAGTGAGTCAGCGACATGATATTTCATATCAATTCCGGCTACCCCGGAATCATCTCAAATCCGCGCTCCGAAGTCTGGCGTAAAGTCTAATCAAGCTACCAATAAATAATTCGCGCAATTTTCATTTTTTTAACATCGAGTCAACAGTCAGTCGATTTTAGATTTTAGATTTTAGATTTTAGATTTTAGATTTTAGAATTGACTCCACAGATGAATCTGGGAGGTGGAAATTAGGTGTAAAATATTTCCCTTGTCAACAGTCAACAGTCAACAATCACGGACGCTGCAACCGGAATCGATATCATCTATCTGAGAAAGGCTATAGCAGTTCTCAATCTTGGTGAGGTATACCCTATGCCCTATGCCCTATGCCCTATGCCCTATGCCCGCTTATCAAGCGTGCACCTCATGTTACTGAGAAAGGCTATATCTCCCGATTAACCATCGGGAGAATATCAAAACTATTCCACAATCCAAGGAGTTAAAGAAGGTGTCCAAGCACTCAATTCTTCTTCCTTGAACCAAAGGCTAATTTCCGCACGGGCAGTCTCGACAGCATCAGAACCGTGAATCAGATTACGGCCGACATTGACGGCAAAATCGCCCCGAATTGTCGCCGGTTCTGCATTCAGAGGATTTGTTGCGCCAATGATTTTTCTCGCCGACGCCACAACGCCGTCGCCTTCCCACACCATCGCCACAACAGGGCCTGAAGTGATAAAGTTTACCAATCCAGCAAAGAAGGCTTTTTCTTTGTGAACATCATAATGTTGTTCCGCTAGTTCGCGACTCGCCGTCATTAGCTTCATACCAACTAGCTTAAAGCCCTTGGCTTCAAAACGACCGATAATTTCGCCGACGAGTCCGCGTTGTACGCCGTCGGGCTTAATCGCTAAAAAAGTCCGTTCCAAGATTAACTCCTATAATTGTGTTAACTGATCCAAAAGATAGAGTAACTCACAACGCACCTAAAGGCAATTCTGAGAATTGGAAATTGTCATTTGGAGACTTATGGCCGCCGGAAGAAGGAAGAAGGAAGAAGAAGAGGGAAGAGAAAAGAGGGAAGAACCAATAAAACCAAGGGTTAAAGAAACCGGGTTTCTCACAAAAATTTTTGTTGAGCAGCGATGAATCTCCGAAGAAACCTGGTTGGGAGACTCCTATGCGTCTAGGACTGATTTGCAGGGAGCATCCCGATTTTGTAAACAGCATTTTTTAGGAGTTCGAGCAGAATGCTCATTTGCCTATATTAAGTTAATCAGCCTTTAAATTATCGGTCAATAAATAATCAAACTCTTGTGGGGTGGCTTTGAGCAAGGCCCTAAATATCCAATCTAAATGTATAGCAACCCTAAATCATTCGCGTAATTATTGTAGGGGCCATCCCCCCGTGGTTGCCCCGATAGATAGGAGGTAGGCAAAGAAAGGCACTACCCCTACAAATTTACATGAATGATTTAGGATTGCTATAGAACATTTTATCTCTAGCGAACAAGATGCTCGCACTTCTGGCACAATATGATACAAGTCACAATTTCCTGTGACTGCAAACAGTCTTACCTATGATCTCAAATACAAATATGTATGATAATAAACACAATTATTTAGGCTCGAAAATATAGATAATTAACAGAGGTATGAAGATTATCTTGACAGCAACCATTCAGGCGAAAAAAGTATGAAATCCATTGTAGCATTCATTGAAGCCAAAAAGCAAGAGTTTGCAAAATTACCCTTGTTTGACTTTCTAGCCAATAAACACATCCACGCGAATCAACGACTAATTTTTGCACCTGTACTCGCTCCTTTGGCTGTGGGATTGAGCGATTTAAATAAATATGTATTGCGAGAATCTTCTAGTAATAGCAAAGTTCAGGAACTAATTAATAAATATACTTATAAAACCAACTATTATTGGCACGACTATCTAGAATACCTAGAGGAACTAGGCTTAAACCAATTAATGAGTTACGGTGACTTCAGACTGCTTTGGGGTGAAGAAACTAAAAAAACTCGATCGCTATGTTCAGTGCTCGAACGCTACGCTTGGAAAGCCTCTCCCATTGAGAAACTGGTGTTAGTGGAAGTCCTCGAAGGAACGGCAAAAGTTTTTTTTGAGGCGGCGCTTGCAGTGGTAATGGAATTACAGCAAGTTACCCAAAAAGAATATGTTGATTTTGGAGGAGGTTATGGGGGTTTAGAAAATTATCACCTTTTAAACACGCCAGAGATGTTGGAAGTTTTAGCAGAGATCGAACTTACTAATGCAGAATGCCAAGCAGCTTTAGAATTAGCACAAAATGTATTTGAACTGTTTACAGAAGCAATAAACGAGCTGTTCCGACACAGCCAAACAAATTCTTGCAAGACTGTGCTGCAAATATCCTCAATTTCTGCCTTCGCTCATTGCCCGATCGACTGTCTCGATATTTGTTAGTTTAAACAATCACTAAATTATCTCGGTGTACCGCCGTTTCTACGCCTGCATAGCCTAAAATTTCAGCAATTTTCTCGGACTTGCAGCCCTGGATTTGTCTCAATTCTAAACTGGTATAATTCACAAGTCCTCTAGCAATTTGCTTGCCGGCTGCATCGCACAACTGCACGGAATCATCAGCTTGAAATTCTCCTTCTACTTGAGCAATACCCGCAGCTAAAAGCGATTTTCCGCCCTGGGAAATTGCCTTGACAGCACCGGCATCTAAATATAGTTTTCCGGCCGGAATTAGCACGTTAGCTATCCAGTGTTTGCGAGCGTTTACAGGGCGCGGTTGAGGCTCAAATTGAGTACCGATCGACTCTCCCTTGAGTATTTTCTCGATATTACCAGGAAAGCAGCCGTCAGTGATGACTGTACGCACTCCCGATGCAGTTGCTATTCTCGCCGCTTCAATTTTTGTCACCATACCGCCGGTTCCCCAGCCGCTGCGGGAATCACCTGTTTGCACCTGAAATTCTGTTAGCTGTGCCATACTTTGGACTAGGGCGATCGGCTGCGCGTCGGGATTGCTGCGCGGATCTGCGGAATACAGTCGATCGACATCTGTGAGCACAAACAACCAATCTGCTTCTACCAAACTCGCTACTAGCGCCGAAAGCGTGTCGTTATCGCCAAATTTGAGCTCGTCTACCGCTACAGTATCGTTTTCATTGACGATCGGAATCACGCCCAACCTGAGCAGTTGCTGAAAAGTATTGCAAGCGTTAACATAACCATTACGCTGCACTAAATCGCCCCTGGTGAGCAATACTTGAGCGATCGGCTGTTGTAGAGTAGTAAACAAGTCATCGTACACCCGCATCAGCCGCCCTTGGCCCACAGCCGCCACAGCCTGTTTCATAGCAATATTTCGCGGGCGTTCCGTCAAACCCAAGCGCGCGCAGCCCACCCCAACTGCACCCGAAGAAACCAACACTACTCGATGACCTTGCTGCCGCAAATCAGCTAAAATTTCGACCAATGCAGCAATAGTTGAAAGGGCTAAGTTTCCTGTAGTCGATCGAGTCAGAGTCGAAGTTCCAATTTTAACAACAATAGTTTTAGTCATTAGTCAGTAGTCATTAGTCAGCAGTCAGTAGTCAGTAGTCAGCAGTCAGTAGTCAGTAGTCAGTAGTCGGTAGTTATTAGTTATTAGTGATAATATCATTTCCAGTAGACATCTCCAATAATTATTGTGGAACAGGCATCCTGCCTGTTCAAAGCTGGCTTTTCTGGAGATGTCTAGTTGATTATAACAATACTGTAGGGGCGGCTTCACCAAAATCTATGATTCACGTCGTGGATATTTATAAACCCGCCCTCCGCATTAATGACTAATGACTAATGACTAATGACTACTGACTAATCTTTAATTTTCAGAGAAGCCCCCAAAGCTTGAGAAACCCAAACTTCAAAAGAGCGCACCGGATACTTGCGAAGCGCATACCCAGCATCAACCATTGGTTCCACTAAAATAGTGAACATACCCAAACGATTGCCTGCTAAAACATCAGTAAAAAGTCGATCGCCCACCATCGCCACCTGTTCCACCGGCAAATTCATCGCCGTCACAGCTTTTCGCAACTTGCGGCGGGACGGCTTAGCCGCACCCGTGATGTATGGTAGATTCAAAGACTCAGCAATTCGACCGATCCGATTTTGACTTAAATTATTGCTTGCCAACCATAGCGATACCACGGGTCTAATTTCTTGTACCCACAAGCTGAGTTCAGGAGAAGCATTCATTGCCGTAATGGGAACGAGAGTTTCGTCCACATCCAACACTAATCCTTTAATCTGATGTTTCTCCAGAATATCAGCCGTTAACTTCATGACTGAATCGCCTAGAACTAAGTCAGGCTGTAGTAATTTACCCCAAGTCATAATGATTTTAGATTTTAGATTTTAGATTTTAGATTGAGAAATAAGAAATTGGGAGTTAAAGATTGAAAAAGTAAAAAATCAAAAGTGAATAATTATTGCTTTTCCTTTGTTACTTTTGACTTTTTACTTTTTTATTAGTCATTGCCCATCTATTGAGCCGATCGCACTTTTTGGTCAACTTGAGCCACAGCAGCATTGTGTTCGGCCAGAGTGCGACTGAAAATGTGAGTGCCGTCGTACCGCGCCATGAAATACAGATATTCTGTATTTTCTGGAGTCAGAGTCGCCTCCAAACTTGCTATTCCCGGAGATGCGATCGGAGTTGGGGGTAGTCCGGGATTTATATAAGTATTGTAAGGAGAAGGCGTTTCTACTTGCTTAAAAGTCAGAGGCTTTTCCTTAGTTTGCCTGATGCCAAGAGCGTATTCAACTGTCGGGTCAGAACCCAACGCCATTCCCTTTTTCAGACGGTTGTTGAACACTCCTGAAATGCGGTTCCGCTCGGAAGCAACCACAGCTTCTTTTTCTACAATACTGGCCAAAGTCACCCATTCTTTGAGAGAGAGCTTTGTATTATTCTGATTTTTTTGATATACCGGCAAAGCTGTCTGCTCGAAACGGGTGAGCATTTGTGCTATCGCAGCTTGAGGAGTAATTCTATCGCCGTCTAGCTGATAAGTATCCGGGTACAAAAAACCTTCCAAATGAGGCAATCCGCTCGGCAGCCAAGGGTATTGAGCGTAAGGAATTTGACTCGCGGCCGCCATAAACTCCTTAGCCGGAAAAAAACCTTGCGCTTCAAAATAAGCGCTCATTTGTTGCAGCGACCACCCTTCTGGAATCGTGAAACTCTGCTGTACGACTTCGCCCTTCCAAATTTTGTCAGCAACTGCACTCAGAGGCTGAGTCGGCGACAGTTGGTAAGTTCCTGCTTGAAAACCTCCCTCGCGGTTTTGCAGAGTCAGCCAGCGGGCCCACATATTCCATGCCGAGCTCGATCGAATCAACCCTGCGGCCTCTAAATCCCGGCCGATTTTTTGACTGGGAGTACCCTCCGGGATTTGGATCGAAACAGCAGGATCTTCTGCCGGATTCCCCGATGAGGATGTTATTTTAGGCGCCGCTGAAGCCCAGCTCCACCAAGCCCAGCCCTGCCAAGCGCAAACTCCCCAGATTGCCGGCAGCAACGCCAGATAAAACAACCATTTAGAGACTTGCGGAGTACCTTTTCGGCTCTCGCGCGCGCTGCCTTTTGTCATTTGTTCTTTATTCATAGTCCGTTGTCTTGGATAAGCGGCGGTTAACTAGCGACTAATGACTGATGACCTGCGATTGATGACCGAAAAGTTACGAATACAAGCCCTTTAAAAGACCCAATTCACGCGGCCCAATTCAAAAGCCCGATCGCGAAGGCAGAAGCGGCCACCTCGAAAAAGTTCGATCGGGCGAGCAGTTTACTTTTTTATAAAATAGTAAAAAATTCTGCTTTTTGCCATCAGGGCTTGTGCCTGCAATTAATATCTAATCAAGCTCGTCAAAGAACTGGTCTTCCAGCATAGGTAACATCGGTTCCAGCCTTTGGAACTCTTCTTCCGAAAGCAATTCTGGCTTACCGTCGTCATCCATTCTAGCCAAGATAAAGAACGGGTCTAGAGGCGTATAAATCGCATATTCCTGTTCTTCGTGGTAGAAACTGGTCAGCCACATCAGTTCCTCGAACTCAGACTCCTCATCTGGATCGACATCAGATGCCATATCCTCTTCGGGAAATTCCGGCAATTCGCCAACCACAGTCAGCGTCACCGCTGTGCGTCGGAGCGTCAAGTTCTGCTCTTGCAGCACAACTTTAGCTGTCTCAAAAATTTTGTCAATTTCGGTCTCGTCTTCTACAGGAATTGCTGCTTCGTCCGTCTCGTCTCCCTGCCAAGTAAAAATTTCTACGGGTGAGTCAATCGGAAGCAGCAAAGCGTATTCTTGACCTTCGAGATTCATAGAATATTCTATGTTGCAAGTCAGCGATCGCCCAACTTCATCCGTCAGGGTGACGGACTCTTCGTTGGAATTGCCATTCTCTTTTTTGCGGTATGGGGATGAGGACATCGCGTGTATCTTAGTTTTCCGTCAATAATTCAGTAACGTTTGCTTGACAATGGGGAATTTTCGTGGCGATATTCTGGCTAAATGGGCGATCGCCAGTCCACAAGCTTAAACCGCGAGACTCGCGGCCTTTTCCACAGGCGAGGAGTGCAGCGTTTAAATCTCAGTCGAGTTAGCAAGCGACACTGAGGACAAATCACGATTTTGTGCTTCTTCAGTACCAAGGGTACAGCAGAATTTTCTCCAGTTTGTCAAGGGTTACAGGTGTGCGTAGCAAACTTGCACAACCAGGATATCACGCCTTTGTTACCACCTATCAAGGATTGGGAAGGGCACAGATATTTTGCCTCCGCTCGTCTAGCCACTGCTGCAAAATCAGGGCCGCTGCTTTGCGATCGATCGCACCCTTATTATTTTGCGACGGCGAAATCCCTGAAGCTTTCATCAATTCCTCTGCCTCAACCGAAGTCAGGCGCTCGTCCACGTATTCTAGGGGGAGCTCTAAGGCGGAGGCGATGCGATTCGCATATTTCTGCACCTGTCGGGCTTGAGCGCCCAATTCTCCGCTCAGGGAGTAGGGCAAGCCTGCAACCAAAATTTGCACTCTCCGCTCTCGCACGAGCTCTCGGAGATAAGCTACGTCTCGATCGAAGGACGATCGTACCAGTGTTGTAATGCCCGTAGCTATTAAACCGGTGCCGTCACACCCGGCGATGCCGACTCGTTTGAGGCCGATATCTAATCCCAGTGCTGAAATCCATAATTTATCGTTGGACATTATCAATCAATCAATTTTAGATTTTAGATTTTAGATTTTAGATTTACTTTTTTTTTGCGGAAATAATCTTATTTAACGAACCGCGAAGACGCTAAGGACGCGAAGGAATAACAGAAGAAAGTAAGAAGAAAATAGGTAATCTTAAGTTGATATCAATCAAAAGCAGAAGGGAGATTTTGGGGTGATGACAGAAAAAAGTGAATTTCTTGGATGATTAATTTTCTTTTTTTCTGCCTTCTACCTTCTACCTTCTGCTTTCACTTATTAAGAATTCACTTCTCCCGGCCCGCCGCCGTCTAGAGGCAACTCCGGCAAATTTAGAGGCAAAATGCTGCTGGGATCTCTTGCTGCTGATTCGGAATTCTGGAAGTTCAAGGGGTTAACTTGATTCGTTTGGCTGTTTCCTGAGTCAGCCAACAGCGGTTTAATCTCAGACGACGCGGGCCCTGCTGTGGCTTCCCCAGCCATCGGGCCGAGCCAGGACATCCGGCCTGGTACGGGTTTGCGAGTTGGCTGGAAGCTTTGCAGCATTTCTGATAGCTGGAGTCCTTCGAGAGAGACCAACTTGGACTCGCGCAATTTGTGCCACACCGATCGAGACATCAGCAAACTGTGTTCCAGGCGCACTGCTCCAAATTGCTCTAAATAAGCTTCCCGTTCCGGCTGATAGTCAGCGGAAGCCAGTTGCAGGCTTTGAACCGGGAAATCTTGAACCAGCCGCGCCATCTGGGACAGCAGTTCTGGGTAAAGCCAAGTGTAGGCCGGGTGTACAGTCAACTGGGCGACGTGCGGTTGCTGGCCGTTGCGGGATAGCTGCACCTGAAAATAGCCGATCGCGGCTTTGCGCTGGGGTTCAAACACGTAACCGCTGACTACCTCGGTTTTGGCCAGCCACTGTCTGACACCTTCGACTAAAGCGCCGAAAAAACTGGTTTTGAAATCTTGAATGTGGCGATCGAATACTTGGCGCACCAGCGGCGGCATAGACGCGGTATCCAGTTGGTATAGCAACTGAGCGTCGGCGTTGCTCACCGGCAGCAGGTTGGGCAAATCTGGGGTCGAGGAAGCCATTTCTTGCAGGCGTTCTGGGGCGATCGTCCAGTATGTCATCTGGGCCAAAGGCTGAAACCCGTTTTGCCGATATAAAGCCAAGGAAGTTTTGTCGCCGACATTCACTTCCAACAGCCACGTCCGCGCCTCCCAGACTGCCTCAAAGCAGTACCGCAGCAGCATGGAACCAATTCCTTTGCTGCGGGCTTCCGGGTCTACTCCTATGCGATCGATCCGCCAAGTGCTGCGGGTGCGGTTGAAAGGAGAAATCTGAATTATCCCCTTAACGCTCCCCTCTTCTTCGGCAACGTGGGCACGGAACAGGGACTGACAAGGGTTGGGAAACAAGCTAAAAATCTTTAGTAGTCCGTACCAGCGACGAATCTGCTGCAACTTTCTACCTAGTACCACGTCGCAGCTTCCGCCCTTGCTGTTTTCTGGCTCTTCGGCTGTTTCCGCGCACAGTTGTTCCATCACCTCGATGTCGCGATACTGAAACGGGCGAATCACAACCTGGTTTTGGTTTTGGGAGGGAAATGAAGTCATAGCATAAAAGTGGAGAATGGAAATTTAAAAATAAAAATTCAGAAAGGGGAAAAGTTAGAGAAGTTTTGAGTTTTGAATGGGTAAATTTTGAGTTCAAAACTTATAACTTTTGATTCTTCTCCCTTTCTTGCGCGATCGAAAATTAAAAATTTCAAATCATCTTTTTGAATTTTTAATTTTCTGTTTTCAACTCAAGATTTTTGTGGCAGAGGTCGAATTAAAACGACCGGTGTTCGCTCGTCAGCATTCCCGGCGGGGTTGCTTCGCAAGGCTTGCTCTAAGAATGTTACCGATAAATCGGAGGTCGCTGCTAATATCTTAACTGCTTTCAAGTCATTAGCGTCTACGATCGCCGCCGCAAGTCCGGTTTCTCGTTGAATTTCTTCTACAACTTTCTGGGGATTGTCCGGGCCGAGGACAATAAATTGGTCGAAGGGAGGCAAAGTCCCGGTAACGTCGTCGATCAGCCTGGCTTGTTCCCCTGCTAGTTGGTAAAAGACTCCCGGCTTGCCAAATATTTTCGCCACAGCGCCGATCGCAAATGCTGCTACTACGCGCCAAGGGCCTACTACATCAACCAACGTCTGCATTCCGCAAGCCGTGGCCAAACTCGACATCGGCAAGAAAAACAAGCACACTCGCTTTGCCGCCCATCCGGGTTTGACTTCGCTGGGATGGCGATAGCGTCCCTGCATCAAAGCTAGGGGAGTTTCTGCGAGGGCGACAATATCACCTTTCTGGGCGCGCGGGAGCACGTACCGCTTGACAATTTCGACGGGATTGTCCAATTCGGCCAGTATGTGAGTGCGAATCGGCAAGACTTCTGCAACTCCGACATTCCTGGCGATGGGTACGGTGTCGGAGTTGGGAAATTGCAGCGGGACTACTACGTTACGGACTTTGGGGATGCGGCCACTTGGGCCGTAGGTGACGAAATGTACTTGCACCCAAGCTGACTGCAATTTGGTTAAATCTTGCCCTTGAATGTCTACAGAAACTTTAATTTTCGTGGTTTTTTGGGCTTTAACAATATAGCCGAACCAGTAATCGTCTGCTCTGGCTGCTGCCTCTTTGTGGCAAGGAATCACCTTTGTCTGGGAAGTAACGCCATCCAAACTTCCGTCTGACAACAGTTTCACCTGCGCCCGCACTTCCGGCAACATAATCTCAAACCGCTGTGTCAGGTTGCGGAACTCCATTTCCCCGACTAAAAGATAGCGGTTGGGTTCCGAGATGGCTAAGCGCCATTCTCCGGCTGTTAGTTCTAGTTTATTTGCACTTCCAGTCCGGCGATAGTTCAACTCTAGGCCCAATCCGCCCAATGCTAGCAGCGAACCGGCTGCTGCGATTCCTGTTGCTAAAGTCTCAATCACTCTAATTACCGCCAATAATATTTTGTGTTTACTGTAGTCGATCTCGGGTACTTTGAGCCCCGATCCGGTAGTAATTGGATTGTGCTCAGTTTGTTGGGGGCGATCGAACTTATGCCAAATTACACGTAAGTGCGATCGGCTCTGGTGGCTACAGCGGTCAAGTTGCTGTTCCAAGAGCTCTCCTCGTGAGTTAGATAACTCCAAAATCTGGCGTTGCTTAATCAGGGTAGGAAAAAAATTAGTTGAAAATCCCGAATCTTTGTGGATACTGGTTTCTCTGACTTGCATATTTAGCCTTTCAGACCGTAAATCAGCAACGTCTACAAAACAAATCAGTTAATTCAATCATTTATTATGATATTTTTTAAACATAAAATATATTTTTATTGTTTTTAAACATTAATTTATAATTGACAAGCCACTACTTATTAAGCATTTACGCCTGTAAGTATAAGAGATATTTAATAAACATTCCTTAGTTTTAGATATAAATAGTTAATCTCTTAACAACTCTGTATACATGAGTTATTTTCGCCCGTTGTCTGTCCATCGTCCGTTGTCTATCCATCGCTCGTTGTCTGTCCATCGTCAAAATATCTCAAATGGGTTCAAAAGAACCGCTATTGACAGGATATTCCTTTATATCTTGCCCTTTTTGTCAAGTACGATTTATACCAAATTAGATGAGCTTACCCTGCGAGCCGCTACCGCGCTAGCGGTCAGTACCTTTAAAAATCTACTTCTTAAGTAACAGTCCAAATCTAGTTCTTAGGCAGTAGATTTTATTAGAAGTAAATAGTTAGTCTAGTGAATGTAGTAGTAATACCCAAGGATATCTATGACTGATAATAAGCAGCCTTTTAACCAGCCTGAAGCCAATCGTGACTCCCAGGAAAAGAATGTTGACAATAGCGAGAACCAGCAGCTTCAGGCTCAGACTAACGAAAATGCAGAATCACAGGAAGATCAATCATCAGGCTCAGGCCTTGGTGCGAGGATAGCTGGAGCAGCAGTCGGTGGTATACTAGGTGCTCGCTCTGGAGGCATTATTGGTGCTGTAGCAGGCTCAGTTGCTGGCGCTATGATTGGTAAAGGTACTGCTGATACTGTTAACCGTGCTGTAGATAATTTAGGGGATGCAGCACACAGCGTAGCAGACGGTATTACACACACTGTAGAAGAGCTAGGGACAGTAGTAAAGGAAACTGCTGAGGAAGTTAGACCATCTATCAAAGCTACAGCAGAAGCAGTCAAGGAGACTGTTGAGGAAACTAAGCCTTCGATTAAAGGTATAGCCGAATCTGTCAACGAGACAGTTAGGGAAGCCAAGCCTTCTGTAGTAGATGCAGTCAAGAGTGCATCCGAGGAAGTCAAACCTACGATTAGAGAAGTAAAAGATTCAGTCAAGCAGACAGTCGAAGGTATCAAGCCTTCTGTACAAAGTGCAGCGGACTCTATTAAGAGCACTGCCGATGAAATTAAGCCTTCTGCCAAAGCTGTAGCTCAGGAAATTGAGGGGGCAACTAAGGATCTGAGATCGACTGTAAAAGATACAGCGAAAGCAGTTGAGCCCTCTATAAAAAGCGCAGCCGAATCGCTTCAGTCATCAGGCAAGAGTGTAGCTGAATCAATCAAGTCATCTGCTCAAAGCGCTGCCGAATCTGCTAAAGGTGCAGCGCAGGATGTTAAGTCATCGGCCCAAAATGCTGCCGAATCTGCTAAAGGTGCAGCGCCGGATGTTAAGCAGGATGTTAAGTCATCGGCCCAAAATGCTGCCGAATCTGCTAAAGGTGCAGCGCCGGATGTTAAGCAGGATGTTA
>NZ_JAUBTK010000027.1:0-17640 GCF_036702455.1 Microcoleus sp. D2_18a_D3 | reverse complement strand
AGTCATCGGCCCCATATGCAACCCCATCTCCTCAAGGTGCAGCGCATGATTTTAAATCATCTGCCCAAAATGCAACCCCATCTGCTAAACCTGCAGTACCTGATTTTAAATCATCTGCCCAAAATGCAGCCGAATTTGCTAAACCTCCAGTGCCTGATTTTAGGCCCTCTGCCCCAAATGCAACCCCATCTGCTAAAGGTGCAGCGCATGATTTTAAATCATCTGCCCAAAATGCAGCCGAATCTGCTAAACGTGCAGCGCAGGATTTTAAGTCATCTGCCCAATATCTAGCCGAATCCGACGCAGAGGAAAATAAGGATAGCGATATTCACATCTCTGGCAATCCTGAACTCAAGGATCAAGTGGTCATTCATGACAAGAGAATCATTAAGGACTAGGTAAAGTAAGGGCTTAACTCCAGCTTGTTAAAGCTAGCGCTAAGAGAGTTTAACAGAGAGTGGATCTGAGAAAAGATTCCACTCTTTTCTGTGTATGAGAAATGCGAGCGCCTAGGCTTTAACAGAGAGTCTATTTATTGAGGAACTCTCCCCCTGAAGAAGGAGAGATTCCGTTTCTAGACTACTGGCAGAAGTGGTTAAAACGGCTAAAGTTTTTTGTAGAAAAAGCTGCTTGATAAATCGAGAAATAGTTAGGGTCAAGCTGATGTGGCCAGTTCAACCCCTAACTATTTAATATCCAAATTGCAAAGTCACAGAAGCTTCTACCTGCTGTTCCCCTCCCACCACAGGCGTTGTAGCGTCAGCAGCAGCCATGCGAGGAGCCGACAATTGCGGATACATTGGAGGCGGCGCGATCGCACCGTTGACTTGAATGCCCACAATCTCTCCCCGCTTCAGGTTGAGGGCGCTAAAGACTGCATCCGCTTGCGCTTGAGCATCTTGAGTTGCTTTGCGGAGTGCTTGTTTTCGAGCAGATTCGATCGCACTATCGGCAGCGACAAAACTCACGCCGTCGATGCGTGTGGCTCCGGCATTCACCGCATCGTCAAGCAAAGTGCCTGCAGATGCAGTATTAATCCGAAAAGTGACGGTATTCGTCGCCGTATAGCCCGTCAAGCGCTGTTGGTTGTTGTCGAAGTTATAAATGGGATTGAGGGAGATGCCGGCAGTTTCGAGTTTTTCGACTTGGCGCGATCGCAGCAACTCTAGCACAGCCGACGATCGTCTCGCCGCTTCCTGCTGCACCTCGGCCGCCGTTTTCCCCTGCACCTCAACCCCCAGCCGCACTTGTGTTTGAGTTGTAGGAATCGCTTCCACACCCCGCCCAGTAACACTCAGCGTTCTGATCCGCTGTTCTTGAGCCGCCGCCGGATCTAATCTCACAAAACTCACGAGAGTTAAGGTTAAACACAACGCTGTTACCAGACTGCGGAAGTTAATGCGATCGCGCGATCGTAAAGTTGAATTCATAAATTTGATTCTCCTCACATACAACAGATGCTATACTTTACCTTCCCACTGAAATTGCTAAATATCCGGGTTGTTACATTTTTAGCAACTAAAAAAATATTAGTCAATAGTTATTAGTCATTAGTCATTAGTCATTAGTCATTAGTTATTAGTCAGTCATTATTATATGCAATCGTTAAAACAAGTTTGCCGCCGACTGAAAAAAGAAACTTACGCTGTTTATTTAGCAAGTACAGACCAGAGAGTACCTTGGTACGCCAGAATTTTAGCAGGCCTTACGGTTGCCTATGCTTTTAGCCCGATCGACTTAATTCCTGACTTCATACCGGTTCTCGGCTACTTGGATGATTTGATAATTGTACCCTTGGGAATTTGGCTGGTACTGAAGATGATTCCGCCACCGGTTTTAGCCGAGTGTCGGGAAAAAGCAGCCGCAGAAATAGAGCGAGGAAAACCGATAAATCGGGCTGCGGCTGTTGTGATTATTGCCATTTGGATTGGCTTGGGAATATTAGCAGCAATTTGGCTGACACGGATATTTAAACGTTAAAAAAAATCACCTATCTAGTTATTGTGTAGAGTGCGCGCCGAGCACCTTACCTTAAACAACTCCTTTGAGCCAAAAATATTTAAAGTTTAAAAAATCACCGTTCTAGTTATAATATAGGGTGCGCTAGGCGCGCCTTACCTTAAAAAAAACTCGCGGTATCGCATACCAAGTATTATTTACTCATTAAAAAATTAAACTAACTTTCTAGCTATGACTCAAACCACTGATTTCCTCAGCCACCTCAACCCATCTCAGCGCCAAGCAGTCGCCCATTATAACGGGCCGCTGTTAGTAGTAGCGGGCGCTGGTTCCGGCAAAACCAGAGCTCTAACTTACCGAGTTGCTAACTTAGTTCGCACCCATCGAGTCGATCCTGAAAATATTCTGGCGGTGACATTTACAAATAAAGCCGCTAGGGAGATGAAAGAAAGAATTGAGAAATTGCTGGCAACTCAGCAAGCTGAAGCGGAATATGGCAAACCTTTGGTAGACTTAGCCCCGGATGTACAAACCAAATTGCGATCGCAAATTTACCAAAGAATTACCAAACACATTTGGATGGGAACTTTCCACTCTTTGTGCGGCCGCATTCTCCGCTACGATATTGAAAAATACCAAGACGAAAAAGGCCGCAAGTGGCAGAAAAACTTTTCGATTTTTGATGAATCAGATGCTCAAAGTATCGTCAAACAAATCGTCACCAAAACACTGAACCTCGACGACAAGAAATTTGACCCGCGAAAAGTCCGCTATGTCATCAGCAACGCTAAAAATAAAGGCTTGTCACCTCAAGAATACCAAGCAGCAGAACCGGATTACAGAGGTCGCGTGATTGCCGATGTTTACAGTCGCTACCAAGACGCTTTAGCAGCAAACAATGCCCTAGATTTTGACGACTTAATCCTCGTTCCCGTTAAGCTTTTGAGCCAAAACGAGCAAGTATTAAGTTACTGGCATAAAAAGTTTTGCCATATTTTAGTTGACGAATACCAAGATACCAACCGCACTCAATACGATTTGATTCGGATGCTGGTAACAAATAACGCCGACCCGAAAAGCTTCGATAAATGGCAAAACCGCTCGATTTTTGTTGTGGGCGATGTCGATCAATCAATTTACAGTTTTCGGATGGCAGATTATACGATCTTGCTGGAATTTCAAGAGGATTTTGGAGATGGTTGGTCCGACGATAAAACTCGGACAATGGTAAAATTAGAGGAAAATTATCGATCGCGCGAAAACATCCTGCAAGTGGCGAACCACTTGATCGAACACAATACCGAACGGATCGAGAAAATTCTGCGCCCGACTCGCGAACCGGGAGCTCCGATTGTTGTCTGGCGGGCAGACAACGAATTAGATGAAGCGGAATTTGTAGCGGGTCAAATTCATTCTTTAAAGCGCCAAAACTCCGAATACGAAAATGGCAGTAACTTTGCGATTCTCTACCGCACAAACGCTCAATCTCGATCCTTTGAAGAAGCGTTAATGCGTTTAGACATTCCTTACAATATTGTCGGCGGTCTGAAGTTTTACGATCGCAAAGAAATCAAAGATATCCTAGCATACCTGCGGGCCCTTGCCAATCCCGACGATAGCGTCAGCCTCAAACGCATCATCAATACTCCCCGTCGCGGCATTGGGGATACGACATTTTCCAAAATCGAAGACGCTGCAACTCAATTGGGCATTCCCTTGTGGGAAATCCTCAGCGATGAATCTTCTGTCAATACTCTCGCAGGGCGATCGGCAAAAGCTATTATTAAGTTTGCCGAAATGATTGGTCGTTGGCAATCGCAAGTTGAAACTCTGCCCGCTTCGCAAATTGTCCAAGGAATTATCCAAGATTCAGGCTACATTGAAGATTTGAAAAATCAAGGAACCGAGGAAGCCGAAAATCGCATCGAAAACGTCATAGAATTGTACAACGCGGTGCTACAATTTGAAGAACAAAACGAAGAACCGACGCTGACATCATTTTTAGCAAAAGCATCTTTAGCATCCGATTTAGATGATTTGCAGGAAGAAGATTCCCGCGTATCGCTGATGACGCTGCACTCAGCCAAAGGGTTAGAATTTCCCGTGGTATTTTTAGTCGGAATGGAACAGGGTTTATTTCCCAATTTCCGCAGTTTGGACGACCCGAAAGCAATCGAAGAAGAACGCCGTTTGTGCTACGTCGGCATCACTCGCGCCCAGGAATTGCTATTTCTCACCCACACTCGCGAACGCCGCCTCTGGGGAGGCTTCCGGGAACACTGCACCCCTTCGCTATTCTTAGGGGAATTGCCGACACATTTGCTGGCTGGAAGTGCGAAGAAAACTAAGACAGCTAAAACGGCTGTTTCCAAGGGAAAAACTAATAATTCAGCAGCTAATTCGGGGAGTTCTCCATCAGCAGAGTGGAAAACGGGCGATCGGGTTTTTCATCATGCTTTTGGAGTTGGAGAAATTACGCACGTTTTGGGAGAGGGCGATAAAACTAATCTGGCAATTAAGTTTTCGGGTTTGGGCAGAAAAATCATCGATCCGAGAACAGCTAAGTTGCAGCGAGTGTAATAGAAAATCCGGCGGTTTAAACCGCGTCTCTACAGGCAAAACCCGCCGACGCGGGTTTCCGAGGGGGCGGTAAAAATGGCGGTAAAAATTACGTTTTTATCTTTAGTCTGCGGAGGCGGACATCGTTTGTGTAGACGCGGTTTCAACCGCCGTCTTATCTAAGTAAAAAGCAGAAATAAAAACATAAACTCTTATGCCTTACAGTCAATTTACGACCATCGGCAAGGTTAAAGAAGCCTTCAATCTTACAGTAGTGGAAGGAATCAGATTTCTGCCGGAAATCGAGCCGATCGCACCCGGAACAGCCTTGCAAACCATGCTGGAGACAAATTTGCCTTGGGCGATCGCCACTAGCACCGAAAAAGCCCGTTCTGAAGCTATTATCAACCCTGTCTTGCTGGAAGTTCGCAGGATTCTGAACCAACAAATCAGCGTGTTTTCGGGTGAGGAATTTAATGTTGATGTAGCTGTTGGACTTACAGGAGTTTGCGATTTTATCATCAGCCGTTCCCCGGAACAATTAGACGTTGAGGCCCCGGTAATTGTGATGGTGGAAGCTAAAAAAGGAGATTTGAAAGTAGGTTTGGGTCAATGTATTGCTGAAATGGTGGCCGCCCAGAGATTTAATGAAGCCAAAGGGATCTCGATTTCCGTCATCTACGGCAGCGTTTCCAGCGGCACAGCTTGGCGGTTTCTCAAGCTGGAAGGGCAAATAGTGACGATCGATCTTACCGATTATCCGCTACCTCCCGTAGATAAAATATTGGGATTTTTAGTGTGGATGGTGCGCGAAAATTAGCCTATATCAAATCTGCGTTGAAAACTCGCGCTCGGAGTCGGCGATTGAAACCGCCACTACACAAACTTTCGTCCGAACAGAGGGGACTAAAAAGAAATAATTCAAGGCTATCGCGTAGGAAATTGCCCCTCTATCGATCGATCTTATTCGACTACCTGAGATTCCACACGCCTGTATTTACCCGCCAAACGTTCTCGACGTTGGCGGCGGTTGTCAGCTTCAAATATAGCGATTAATTCATCCAGGTTTAGAGTCAAAGCATCAAGCTGTCGGCAGACTTCACGCATCTTTTCAACGTGTCGCTTTCTGGTTTCAGCGTCGGGGATTCTAGGTTGTTGATTCATGGCAAATTCCAATCCATTTTGATTTCTCGGATAGTTGCTTCTGAGGCATCGACAGCCGCCTCTGTTTGTTCTATCGTTCTATACAGAAAGTTTAACGTATCCGCAGTCGCAGCGGGTTGAGATTCTGCTACCTGCTGCAAAAGCCTGTACAAACGATTGTAAGGGTTTCTCAACCTTTCCTTAACATTATCAAGAGATTCTAGTTCGGGGAGTGTCGCTTCTGTCTCGCCAAACTGCTGCATTAAAATGTATTCTGTAGCGGTTGTCTCGTTGAGGATTTCCACTAGCCGCCGCTGCAATGTGAAAATTGTGTTCAGGATGTCATCAGGTAGCTTTGCCATTGTCCTTAATTTTTAGGGATAACAACTTAACACAATATATCAGAATGTTTGCTTCCTCTCATTTTAGTTTTAATCGATAGCGATATCAGTCCAAATTTACCACCTTTAAATTTGCGTTCTCTGCTTCGCCAATAACGCACTTCCATAAGCAGCAGCAGTATGAATTGGCGTTTCAACAGGCACTTTTAAATAACGCTTTCTAATCGCACTCCAAACCGAATTTTTTGCCCCGCCGCCAGCCGTATAAACTTTGGTCAAAGGAGTTGCACCCAATTCTTGCAATAATTGATATCCCCGCGCTTCAATCCGCGCTATGCTTTCTAGCAAACCGTGCAGAAATTCCACTGAATCAGTTGGACGCGGTTCGAGTCTGGGCGGCAAATTCGGGTCATTAATCGGAAAGCGATCGCCCTTTTTCAACAATGGGTAATAATCCAGCAAACTCTCTTGTGCTGGATCAATTTGTGTGCTATAATTAGCCAACTCAGCATCCGTAAAAAAGTGTCGCAGCACCGCACCTCCGGTATTAGAAGCACCTCCAACTAACCACAAATCGCCTAATTTGTGACTGTAAATCCCGTATCTAGAATCATCTACGCGGGTATGACTTAACAGCTTGACTGCTAGTGTAGAACCGAGAGAAGTTACTGCTTCCCCTGGTAAATTGACACCACTTGCTAAAAATGCGGCAATGCTATCGGTTGTACCAGCACAAATCATACAATCGCGGGGAAAACCGAAGCGATCGCCCACTTGATCTCTCACTTCCCCCACAGGCGTGCCCGGTGCGACAACTTGCGGCAATTCAGGAGTTGCAGCGCCCGCAATTCCCTCTGTCAGCCAATTCGGATAGCACAAAGTATCAACATCGAAACCGAGTTTCAAAGCATTGTGATAGTCGCTAATTCCCAATTTCCCGTGCAGCAGAAAAGCCAGCCAGTCAGCTTGATGCAGGAAAACGGTAGGGGCGGTGCCCCCGTGCCCGCCCTCCTGCCACCACAGGAGTTTGGCCAGACTGGATGTAGCGCTTAATACTGTGTGGTTGGCAGGGGCGATCGCCCGCAACCTCTCTGTCACCGCTGCACCGCGCGCATCATTGTATAAAATCGGCTCGCATACTGGTATACCGTCGGTATTGCACAGCATGACAGTGGAAGATGTGCCGTCAAGGGCGATCGCCCTTACCTGATTGCGGATTGTTGGGGGAATTTGCTCGATCGAATCCCACAGCGCATTTTGCCACACCGAGGGCAATTCAAGCTGTTGTTGCCCGTTGTTAGCAAAAGTATATTCAGTTTCACAATGTATTGTACCCTGGGAGTCTATGACAGTCGATCGGGCGCCAGTCGTGCCGAAATCTATTCCCAAATAAAGATTCATTTGCCACTCCCGCGATTTTTCCTATATTTGACGAAACCACAAAGTTTATTTGCATCCTGCCTCTAGTTGTTTAATGATATCTCTGACTTTTATTGGCATTTATTATTAATGTAACTAGCAGGTATTGAACTGACGAAACTCCGATAAGTTCGTAGAAAAATATCCTTAAAAAAAGGCTTAACAAAGGGCTGAAATCGCTATAGATTACAGCTTACATTTCTCAATGCGAGAGAAAAGAACCAAACCCCACCAGCCCACCAAACCAAACCCCACCTGCACGCAACAACGAACCCACGGTAGGTGGCCCTCTGGTGCTTGCAGATTAAAGGTTAAATCATTGTAGCTCAACCAATCTTTCCTCCCCTTTCTCCTCTTTCGCCAACCGACGCGATCGCCTAGCTTCTTTTCAGTATCCCAATCAACTTTGCCACCCACTTCCAACCAAATTTTTTTCTGGACGCTAAAACCAAAGCGACCCTGACTATATTTTACCCACAACTGGTCGATGGTGCGTAAATCATCGCAAGGAAAATTATCAATTGAGCCCGTATCAAAATAATCTTCTTTCTCCCGTCTAGCTACTTTCAGCATTACCTTTATTGTTTCCTGATCCGCCTCTTTCCACTTTCCTGCTGCTAATAAATCCCGCAGACAGGTATAGTCAACACCCTGCGCTGATTTAAGCGAGTCTGGTGGCGGTGCCGGTGGAGGTGTTTGAGGTGATAATTGAGGTGATTGAGAAGCAAGAGCCTGCAAAACTTCAGTAGCAGATTGATAACGTTTCTTAATAGCCGGTTGTATCATTTTGTCTAAAACCTGACCCATTTCCGAACTGACAGATATTTTTAAGTGTTCTCGCCACACCCACTCAAACTCGCTATCATCGAATAAATCAATCGGCTCAACCTGAGTTAACAGACACAGACAAGTCACACCCAGACTATAAATATCACTAGCATGAATCGGTTTACCGTTGGCTTGTTCTGGTGCCATATATCCCGCCGTCCCGATTCTCGTTCCCGTTAGCCCTAGAGCCGTTTGTGTCGCATATTTCGCGGCTCCAAAGTCAACTAAAACCAATTGCCCATCTTGCCGAAGAATAATATTTTCTGGCTTGATATCTCGGTGAATAACTTGGCGAGAGTGAATGAACTCGAATACTGGCAGTAAATTATTAAGCAAGTTGCGAATCTGCGTTTCGCTAAAATATCCCTTAGATTCTAGTGCTTCGGCTAAATTTTCACCGTCGATGAATTCTTGGACTAAATACTGCCGTCCATCTTGACTAAAATATGCTAATAATTCGGGAATTTGAGAATGTTTACCCAACTGTTCTAGGCGTACTGCTTCAAGCTCAAATAACTCAGCAGCTTTCTGGATACTAGAAGTGCCTTGAAATTGGGGGTAGAATTGTTTAATAACGCAGGGAGGTTTAGATGGTTTATACTCGTCAATAGCTAGAAAAGTGCGCCCAAATCCCCCTTGTCCAATAATTTTTTGGGCTCCGTAGCGATCGCCCAATAGCAGTTTATTCCCACATTTTTGACAGAATTTTGTATAGCCAGACGGATTTTGGAATAGGCAATCAGGGTTTAGACACTGGCTCATAAAATATGCTTAGAGATTACACATTAAAGCTCTCGATGCGATGCCAGCGGAGATGGTTTTAAATGTGAAACAGCAGAGCCGGGTAAGGACATCGCATTGCCTTTAATCGTGTCAACTTAAGTCTGAAACCTTTGATATCTCTCGCTTTTATCCGAGGCCAGATCCCCCTAAATCCCCCTTAATAAGGGGGACTTTGAGCTCGCTCCGGTTCCCCCCTTCTTAAGGGGGGCTAGGGGGGATCGGGCCTCGACGATAAACAGCAGTCTATGACTACGTTTGACCTTAAGTTGAGACTAATAGGCACAGCCTAAGTCCCCACTCAAAACTCGTTAAACTTTTGTCCCGCACTCAGGACAAAACTTATTGGTCGAAACATTCTTCGCGCCGCAACTCGGACAATAAATCAACTCCGCAGATTGCAACTTGCTGCGTTCGGGCAAACCAACCATTTGAGCGTTGCTCTTACCTGGAACTACCATCGGATAGCAGTTTTCGTCCCTCGTCACCTTCACGTTCATCAGCACCGGGCCGTCGTGAGCGAGCATTTGAGCGATCGCATCTTTGAGTTCCTCCGGCTGCGAAACCAGCATCCCCTTCACGCCGTAAGCTTCAGCCAGCATCACAAAATCCGGCATCCCCACAGTCATATTCGACGAGGAATAACGTTCCCCATAGAACGCCTGCTGCCACTGCCGCACCATTCCCTGCCAGCCATTATTTACAATAACAATCTTGACATTAATGCCGTATTGTGTTAGCGTTCCCAACTCTTGAATATTCATTTGCACGCTAGCATCGCCAGCAATACAAATCACTTGCTCGTTGGGTAGCGCCATTTTCGCGCCCATAGCAGCCGGCACCCCGAAACCCATCGTGCCCAAACCAGCGCTCGAAATCCAGCGGCGCGGCCCGTTGTTCAAGAATTGAGCCGACCACATTTGATGTTGACCGACATCCGTTGTGTAGTAAGCATCCGGCGCTTGAGTAGCCAACTCCGAAATCACCTCTTGGGGAGACAAAATGTCTGGGTAATGAGGCACAACTAACGGATAGTCCTGTTTCCACCGATCGATCCTGTGCAGCCATTCCGCAGTCTGTCCGGCCTTCCCCGAAACTCCAGTTTCGCGACAGCGGCGCAGCAAATCGAGCAAAACTTGGCGGACATCTCCGACAATCGGCACGTCAGGGCCGCGATTTTTGCCTACTTCCGCCGGGTCGATATCGATGTGAATCACCTTTGCGCGCGCGGCAAACTCGTCTAATTTGCCCGTCACGCGATCGTCAAACCTCGCCCCGACAGCAATCAGCAAATCGCACTCGGTAACGGCAAAATTAGCGTAAGCAGTGCCGTGCATCCCCAGCATTTTCACCGACAAAGGATGGTTTTCGTCAAAGGAACCTTTGCCCATCAGCGTTGTCGTCACCGGCAATTGGAAAAGTTCGGCGAGTTCCTTAATTTCCTCGTGGGCCCCCGCGGCGATCGCCCCGCCGCCCACATAAAGCAAAGGACGCTTTGCTTCCTGCAGCAAATAGATTGCTTGATTAATTTGCCGAGGATTTCCCTTCACCGTCGGGCGATAGCCCGGAATTCTCACCGAGCCGGGTTCCACGGGCAGATAGTCAAATTCTTCTAAACCCACATCCTTGGGTACATCAACCAAAACAGGCCCCGGCCGCCCTGTACTCGCGATGTGGAAAGCTTCTGCCACAATTCGCGCCATATCTCTCGGATCGCGCACTACATAGGAATGCTTGACTATTGGCAGGGTAATCCCGTAAATATCTGTTTCCTGAAACGCATCAGTGCCGATCGCCGGACGGGGTACCTGACCGGTAATAATAACCATCGGGATCGAATCCATGTGGGCCGTCGCAATCCCCGTCACTAAATTAGTTGCGCCGGGCCCGGAAGTAGCGAAACAGACCCCAACTTTTCCGGTAGCGCGGGCGTATCCGTCAGCCGCGTGAGCAGCACCTTGCTCGTGGCGCACCAGAATATGTTTGATAGCGCCAGTTTCTTCAGCGCGGTAGAGTTCGTCGTAAAGCGGCAGAATTGCGCCACCGGGATAACCAAAAATATGCTTGACGCCGTGGCGGATCAAGCTGTCAATTAGAGCAAATCCACCAGTTGCACGTCTGATGGTCACTTTAGTTTTTAGTTGCACAGATTTTCCTTCCTTAAACTAATTATGATTTTTAATGAAAGCTTTTCTACTACTTTAATCTTAATTAATGAAACTATGAAAATTTAAGTGGTGAGATTTTACGAAAGATTTCGCGCTCGGAGAGGGTTCGCCCGATCGAGACATTGTGGAACAGCAGAGGAAGAAAATAAACAGAGGAAATCGCGGCTTCTATGCCGGTTTACCGTGATATGACGCTTGTATAGCATTCGTGATTCGGCATTCGACAAGAAAAACTAATCGTTTGAGCAATTAAGAACGTCCTAATCATCAGGGCGGTTGCTATGTTATGGATCGATCGCCGAAAGAAAGCTCTCTTCCCTCTTACCATTGGTGTCAACACTAGCCTAAAACCCTTGATAAATCTTGTTTAGACGCGAGTGTCGATCCCGCTCCCATTCCCGTTAAGAAGGGAAACTAAACAGAATGCTCCGGTTTCCCCCGACTATCCGGGGATCTGGACAATCATCGTCAAACAGTAGATCGGTACTACATTTGACGTTAAGTTGACACCCATCCCCTCTTCTATCTGCCTTCTGCCTTCTGCCTTCTGCCTTCTGCCTTCTGCCTTCTGCCTTCTGCCTTCTGCCTTCTGCCTTCTTCCTTCTTTGCAAAGTTTACAGAACATCCTGCAAGACTTTGCGAGTATGTTTCCAAGCTGCCATGCCCATCACCGAGACCAAAAAGCCCAAACTCAGCAACACGATCCGCAAGCCGAGGTCATCCGAGCCGACCGCTTGGCTGACAGCATCCGTCAGCGGGCCGGTCAGTGCTAAAGGCAAGCTCAGAGCAATATTAATCGCATTGTTCTCCAAGCCAAAAACTTTTCCCTGCATAGATTCTGGAGTTTTTTCTTGAATCAGAGCCTGCATCGGGCCGTTAATTAAGGAAGCCCCAAAACCGAACAGAGCGCTCAATCCGAATCCCACCCATAACTGTCGAGTAAAGGCAAACATTGCTAATACAAAACCCATCATCAAGAAACCGATTAAAGGCAAAGGTTTGTGGTGCATTCGATGACCCCAGTGTCCCAAAAAGGCTGCGCCGAAGACCATTCCGACTCCCGCTGCAGCCAGCAAAAAGCCAAATTGAGTTTCTTTGAGACCTATTTTGCCTGAAAGCGCGATCGCCAGCACCTGAAGCGCTGCAAACACGGAATACAAAATCGTCAACTGCACCATTGCGTTGCTGACAAGGTGATTGTGTTTCAAATACCGCAAACCTTCTTTGAGGTCTTGCCAAGGATGGACGTTTTTGCCACTGCTGCCGGCATGAGCTTCTTTGATCCGCATGGTATAGATCAAACCTGCAGATATCAGGTACAACCCGCCGAGCAAAAACTCTTGAGAAGCTGCTCCGAAGCTGTGTTTGACCCAACTAAACAGCGGTTCGCCGATCGTCATCCCGACAATAATCCCGCCCATTGTGGACGAGGCGAACAGCGCATTTGCCGACATCAGTCCCTCTCGCCCTACGGCCAGGGGGACGGCTGCCGCTTCTGCGGGAGCAAAAAATTGCGTTACGGTAGAGATTAAAAACGTCATCGTCAACAAAACGACAAAAGCTTTGGGCAAAAACGGCAAAGCTACAATCAACGCGGCTCGAATCACGTTGCAGGCAATCAGCATTTGCTTTTTAGAAAAGCGGTCTACGACGATACCGGCGGCCGAACCAAAGACGATCGCCGGCACGGTGTAGGCGATCATCACCGCTGACAGCATAGAATTTTCCGAATGTTGCCAAGAAACGGGCCAGGGTCGGTAGTCGCCGGTTTTCAGCAAAATAATCAGCAATACGTAAAAGATTTTATCCGCCACTTGGGCCAATAACTGGCCCGTCCACAAGGCGAGGAAGGGGCGATTTCTCAGTAGGGCATCAAGCCCGCTGCGGTCAGGGGGAGGGCTGGCTGGGTGCATAGGAATAGTTTAACTGACCGCCTCTGGCAATTATAGTTTTCAGCAATACGTGCAAATCTCACATAGCAAAGCGGAAACTCGGAAAACTCCTGTCTCCTGGGTTCTTTTTCTGTTTTAGCAGATCGGCGGGGGACGGCTGCTGCAGTCTTCTTAACTCTACCGCGATCAGCCGGAGCCGAGAACCCGCGCCCCCGGAAAATCCGAGAATATTGTTAAAGGTTGGCGTGCATTTCATCGGGAGTACAAGATAGGGTAATATACTTGACAAAATACTTGCTGTTGGCCGTGATATTAAAAGATGTCACGCCGATTAAGTAATATAACGAAGGTACTAACTGTTAGGAGTGAGAAACTTGAAAAAGGTTGAAGCTATTATTCGCCCCTTTAAACTAGACGAAGTGAAAATCGCACTCGTCAATGCTGGTATTGTGGGGATGACTGTTTCTGAAGTTAGAGGTTTTGGCCGTCAGAAGGGCATGACAGAACGCTATCGCGGTTCTGAGTACACCGTTGAGTTCTTGCAAAAGCTCAAGGTCGAGATTGTTGTGGAAAACGATCAGGTTGACATGGTGGTTGATAAAATTATCGCGGCTTCCCGCACGGGCGAGATTGGCGACGGCAAGATTTTCATCTCTCCTGTAGAACAAATTATTCGGATTCGGACTGGGGAAAAGAACTTGGAGGCAATCTAAGATACTGGGGCATTGGGCATTGGCCCGCGCAGGGCATTGGTAATTGGTCATCGGTAACTAATCATTGCCAACGAAAAACCTCTTTCCTGTTTACTTTTGATACCTAAGTGTCAATATCCAATGCCACAGTTACCCCATGTTTTGGCTTTTTTCTTCATTAGGGGTTGACAAAGTTCGCCATTTGTGGTATAAGAGCGTGGAAGGCTCGGCCGCGGTGAGAGTGCGATCGCTTGATATCCGGTGTCATTTCGGCAAAAGTCTGTTGCTGTGCGGGTACGTAGAAAATGGGGTCATATCCGAAACCTCCCGTACCGCGAGGAGTGTGGAGGATTTCGCCTCGGCAAATTCCTTCTACTTGCAAGGCAATTGTACCGTCGGGACGGGCGATCGCGATCGCGCAAACAAATTGTGCTTCCCGGTTTTGTTCGCTTCCCAATTCTTTGAGAAGTCGAGATATCCTGTCAGCATCGGTTTTCCCGTAGCGTGCCGAGTAAATCCCGGGTTGGCCGTTGAGTGCATCTACCATTAAACCAGAATCATCGGCGATCGACCATTTGCCCGTTGCTTTTGCCACTTCAGACGCCTTCAAGCAAGCATTAGCAATAAAAGTTTCGCCTGTTTCCTCGATTTCCAACTCTTCCGGTTTAAGCTGTAATTCCCATCCCAAATCCTGAAGATAAACTTGCATTTCCTTGAGTTTACCCGGATTGCCCGTAGCTACAACTAACAATTTGCGATCGGTCATTATTTCTCTTAAAACTTACGGCTCCATATTAACAAACATATTGGGAAAATGGCTGCAACAAAATTCCCAAAATCTTATCAACATCTTGAATATAGTATTCAATCGGATCGATATAAACAGTAGTTTCCTCCAAAATCAAGAATTTCCAGTTAGTTCCCGTCGTCACCGCCCCGTAAATGCGATCGACCTCACTGTCTTGGTTTTGATTGAAACATTGAGCCGCTACCATTGCAGCCACGCATTGACCCAAACCGCCAATGATATCTTCCTTTTTTGCCTCAAAAATTGTTATAACCGGAGCACTGATGAACAATTGTTCTGAAGAACCGCTAATAATATAGTCGCAAAATCCTTGCAAGCCTCTTTCCGGATCTACAGTAAAATCCTTACCGGAAAAAAGAGAAACTCGTTTGTTTAACAATCGCCGAACTTCTGCTAATATCGGGGCAATCAAAAATTCTGAGCGAGCTTTTTCTGTCGAAATAAAAGTTGCTAGCGGTACATAATCAATCAGGATTGTTGTTAAAATTTCTGAGGGTGAAACTGGTTTTGTGTCGGCAAATAAATTGCGGCTTTCATCTAAGGTTAATCCAAAATCTTTTTTGACTCTCGCAAGGCTGAAATCGCTGTAAGCCATTTGCTTTTATCCTACAATTAATCTGATATAGCAATAGTATTTCATTGTGAGTAAGATTTTTTAACGAACCGCGAAGACGCGAACGACGCGAAGAAGAGAAGAGAAGAGAAAGAGTTCACAATTAATGGGAGGATTGCTACGGCAATACTTTTTTTAACCGCAGAGGGCGCAGAGGACACGGAGAAAGAGAGATTTGATATCAAGTCATCCGCGTTCATCTGCGTTCATCTGCGGTTGCAAACTCCAATTAATTATGCGCCCAAGCTTTCGCCCAGTTTAAGTTTTGCATAACTTCTTTCAATGTAGCTGCTTCTGAATACAGTCGCAACACGGGTTCGGTTCCGCTAAACCGAATTAACAGCCAACTTCCGTCAGCTAAGCGGAATTTATATCCGTCAACTTTGTTGCAATCTACAACTGCTTTGCCGGCGATTTCTGTTAAGGGTTGATTTTGCAGCAGCGACAGCAAACGCGACCTTTCTTCCATGTTTGCTAGGTGCAAGTCGATTCTGTCATACGCTGAGGTAAAGCTTGTTTCTTGTTGCAGTCGGCTGTAAATTTCGCTTAAGTCTTCCCCGGATTTGACAACGGCTTCTAACAAGTACAGCGCTGACAGTAAAGCATCTCGTTCGGGGATGTGTGTACCGTAGCCAATTCCTCCCGATTCTTCGCCGCCGACTAAGACTTGGGTGGTTAACATTCGATCGGCTATATACTTGTAACCGATCGGCGTTTCAAATAATGGCAAGTCGTACAGCTTGGCAATTTTGGGAATTATGTCTGAACCGCTGACTGTTTTGATGACTTCCCCGGTCAAGCCACGCCGTTTTGCTAAATGTTCGATTAAGATGGGAACTAGGATTTGTGAACTGAGGAAGTTGCCGCTAGAGTCAACGGCTGCAATTCGATCGCTATCTCCGTCAAATACAAATCCGATGGACAAACCAGAACTTTTTCGCTGGTGAGTACGCATCACCCGAAATAACTGCGACAGGTAGCGCGGCAAAGGTTCGGGTGCACCGCCGCCGAACAGCGGATCTCGATCGCTGTTGACTTCGTGCACTGTTTCTTCTAAAATTTGAGCTAATCCTCCGGCGGCGGCACCGTGCATTACATCTACAAATACTGTAATTTTGCCGCTGGCGATCGCTTCTTTAATCGCCTCAATATCTACCATTTCCCGCAAGGTTTTGCAGTAAGCCGGCCAAGGATTGAAATTATCCAATTTGCCGGGAGTTGCTGAAATTGCCGCGGGATTTTCGAGTTTTGCTTCTATCTGTTGAGTAACTTCGGGGGAAACTGAACCGCCAAATCCGCCCTTGACTTTTAACCCTAAATATGCACCGGGATTGTGGCTGGCTGTCAGGACGATCGCACCCAAAGCATTTAATTGTTTGGCAGCTAAACTGAAAGCTGGAGTGGGGGCGTAGGATTCGCTCAGCAGCACGTCAAATCCTGCGTTTTGGACGGCAACAGCCGCTGTGAAGGCAAATTCTTCAGCCAGAAATCGGCGGTCGTAACCGACAATTACGGTACCGCTGCTGCCATCGCTGCCGCCGGTTTGTGCGAGAACTTGTGCCGCTAGGGGAGCGACTAACGCTACGCGATCGAATGTAAAATCGTCAGCAATGATACCGCGCCAGCCATCTGTTCCGAATTTAATAGGATTCATTGGTCAAAAAGGATTAATCACCCGTCCATTTTAAAAGCTGGACGGGCGATCGTCATCCGATTGCCAATTTTTGATTTAAGATTTTAAAGTTATTGCGATTTCTGACAATGTTTTGAACGCGACGTGACGTACCAGTTTTTATGAATCCTTTATAGCTGGTAAAAGTATAGTCATTTATGACATGACATGGGAGGCATTAAGTCCCTCCCCTTTCACTTTCACTTCGAGCGGATTGACCCGCCTTGGCCAGGGCGAACGCATCTAAATTTCATGTTAACCGAATCTGGTATATTGGAGAAAAATTATTGAGTAACTACAAAACATTTAATTAGGGTTTACCTTTATGAAACTTCAACCTAAAATCACCATCGTCGACCCTTTTTCTGACTTAGAAAATCCAAGAATTGAGCGGACGAAACATCATCAATTAATTGATATTATCACCCTATCAATTTGTGCCGTGATTTGTGGTGCTGATACATGGGTGGATATTGAAAGTTACGGGCGCAGCTCAATACGAATGGTTAAAGAAAATTTTAGAATTGCCGAATGGCATACCTTCACATGATACAATTGCGCGAGTATTTTCTCGGCTCAAACCGGAGCAATTTCAGAATTTTTTTTTGAGTTGGATTCAATCTATTAGTTGCTTCAATCCCGGAGAAGTAATCGCAATTGATGGCAAAACTCTTCGCCATTCTTACTCATTGTAGTTTAGACTAACCAAAGATGAGAACGGTGGCAAAAGAAGAACTAGAGCCACCGCGCCAGGAGAGAATGAGGG
>NZ_JAUBTK010000026.1:0-79280 GCF_036702455.1 Microcoleus sp. D2_18a_D3 | reverse complement strand
AGGAGTCAGGAGCCAGGAGAAAAGAGTCAGAAGGAAGAAGAAAGAAGTGTTTTTGCAAATATGAGATGCTCCCAATATAATCGAATTCTTTCAGTGCTCTTGCACTGAGCCCTTGGGTTTCAAAAACGAGGGTGACTGGAAGTTCAGAGTTAGGCAGACCAAATGTTTCAAATCCCTTCAGCTTTTTCACACCGGCAGCTTGAGCTAATTCGGCATTGACAGTGGCATCAATAAATTGCTTGCCGGCATAAACTACGCCTTTAGAGGTGGTTATACTGGCAATTTTTTGGCCTTGTTTAGTGACTGATTGAATTTCTACTTTGCTAAGGAGATCTGCCCCAGCTTGTACCAGCATTTCTTTCAGCGCTGCACTGGCTTTGCGGGGGTCGAGTGCAATTGCCTTAACGCCGGATTTTTGTAAGAATTCTTTATAGATTGTCGCCGGTGAACCAAAGGTATCTAACTTTAAAGATTGTTGAAGTTCTTGACTAATCTGACTTCTATCTAAATAAGCAAGACCGCCTCTTACCAAATGCCCGCCAATTCCTTCTTGCAAGCTGGCTTTCGACATCAGTAGAATTCGCGGATAACGCTTTGTTCGGCGAAGATATTCTCTGGAGGCCGAGATAACAGCTAGAACTCCTGGAACTTCATCACCAAAACAGATGACATCGTAAGAACGCACATCCATGACCATTATTTAATACCTCTCTTGATTTTCATGTTTTCGAGCTGGATCTCACTGTTTGCCGTCCAACTCTCTGTTTTTCCCAAATCTAGCTCGATCTTTCCTGATTTTTGCGATAAATATTCACACATTCCTGGACGCAGCAACCGGGTTTTTTCCAGAAAATCCTCCGTTGAGGACGATCGATCTCGGTTGAAAAACCGGCTTTCTGAGCGTCTAGAGTCGGTCAGTCTGGTACTCTTGATTGCCATCAGCCCAGATTATCAGGATCTATCCCCAACTCCCGCAATCGCTGAGCTAGTCGATCGGAACGTTGGGCCAGTCGATCGGCGCGCTGGGATTCCTGTTGGGCGCGCTGGGATTCCTGTTGGGCGCGCTGCGATTCCTGTTGGGCGCGCTGCGCTGATTCTTTCACCTGTTCTTCAGGAGTCAGATAACGTTTTCCATCGGCATCATACCAATACAACCACTCCCTTGTCACCCCAGAATAACTTCCCCTTTCACAACCAATCCCCAAACCAATTTCAGGCATCCAAACTGGATGTCCTGACTGTAACTCGTACTTCCCATTGACTAACTTGTGTACTTCCAAATGAGGTTTACGACGGCGGCGGGAAGAATAAATGACGTAATAAAGTACGCCTAAAGCTTGATAAGTCTCCAATTTTGTGCTGTATTCCTTGCGATAAGTTGGGGAAACAACTTCTAGCACAAAAGTAGGCATGACATTTTCATCCCACAGCACGTAACTGGGGCGCAATTCTTCGTCGTAAAATCGTTCTACTCCTAAACTTAAGAAAGCATCTGGGACAATGGGCGGTTCGTCAGGGTGATGATAAATACCCATATCTATGCCAAAAAACCAGTCCATGCGTTCTGCCCAAAGTATGAGCAATATTGCTTTTAACAACCCTGGTATTAATTCTTGCAGTTCGTTATCCACAGGCGTTTCATCTGAGTCTGGTAGTTCATCGGCTGAGGGCCAGTGCCTCGGAAATTTGTAATCTAACATGGCGGCTTTCCTCAAAACTCATTAATATTATACCGTTGATTTGTTGAGCGATAGTATTTATTGAAGGAACCGCGAAGACGCGAAGGAAAAGAAGAGAAGATGATAGATAATTTTGAATTAGTTAATCTGAATGAATTTTTGTAAAATATTTGCTGAGACTTACACGATCGACTAAACTATGTCTAACCAGTCGGTTCTAATGGGGAGCAGCCGTTAGAGGAAACGGGGAAAGTTCGGTGCAAGTCCGGCGCTGTCCCGCAACTGTAATGAGAGTCATGTCGCTTTCTGAGTCAGGATGCCCGCCGATGTGTTAGTTTACATTGTCTCATCTGCGAGGTTCAGCGTGAAGACCAGAAATCGGAAATTGGTCAGCTTGGGATTGATGGCTGGCTTGAGTTGTTATATTGTCCTGGGTTCGGCAACGCCCGCCGCAGCTATGCACATTTCGGAAGGTTTTTTGCCGGTGCAATGGGCTGCATTTTGGTGGATGGTGGCGTTGCCTTTTTTTGCAGTAGGTTTGCGATCGATTACTCGCATTACAAAAGAGCACCCGGAACTTAAACTATTGCTTGCTTTGGCGGGTGCGTTTACTTTTGTGCTTTCTGCTTTAAAAATTCCCTCGGTAACGGGCAGTTGTTCTCACCCGACGGGTACCGGTTTGGGTGCAATTTTGTTCGGCCCTTCGGTGATGGCTGTACTGGGGGCTTTAGTCCTGCTGTTTCAAACGTTACTGTTAGCGCATGGTGGCTTGACAACGCTGGGAGCGAATATGTTTTCGATGGCCATTGTCGGCCCTTTCGCTGCCTATTTTATCTATCAATTGCTGTTGCGAACTGGTAGCCAGCGGGCGGCAATTTTTGGTGCGGCAGCTTTGGCAGATTTGCTGACTTATGTAACGACTTCGATTCAATTAGCGTTAGCTTTTCCGGCAGCCAGTGGCGGTTTTATGGCTTCGTTTCTCAAGTTTGCGGGCATCTTTGCTATCACTCAAGTACCACTGGCTATCAGTGAGGGATTGCTGACTCTATTGGTCTGGAATTGGCTGCATTCTTACGGGAAGCCGGAGTTGGAAACTTTGAAATTATTGAGAGAGGAGTCATAAACCGTGAATCAAAAGCCTACAAAAAATCACCAATCTACTTCGCGGCAAAATTGGCTGTTGGCGGGCGCTGTGATTGTTCTGGCAGCGTTTCCTCTCGTTTTTGTGCGGGGTGAATATGGCGGTGCCGATGACAAAGCTAAGAAAGCAATTACCGAAATTCAACCGGGTTATAAACCTTGGTTTAATCACTTGTTTGAGCCGGCTAGCAGCGAAATTTCAAGTCTATTGTTTGCGTCTCAAGCGGCGATCGGGGCTGGCGTAGTTGGATACGTCATTGGGTTGTATAAAGGCCGATCGCAATCTCGGCAGCAGTCTGATAATAAATCGTCGGAATGAACCATCAGATTGATAGTCTGGCTTATACAAATCGCTTGCGGGGGTTGCCACCATCTCACAAGTTATCCTTTGCGATCGCCCTTTTAATTCTGTCTCTCGTTTCTGGGGCGATCGTCCAATTGTCGATCGGCCTGTGGTTGGCCGTCTGGATCGTCGTCTATGCCGGCATTCCGGGGAAACTGTATTTGCGGTTGCTGTCGCTACCGTTGATGTTTTTGCTGACAAGTTTGCCTGCTTTGGCGCTGGGTGCGGTTGAGTTAAGTCAAATCCCCGCAATTCAGTGGGATATTTGGCAAGGTTGGGGCATTAGCATCGGCACTTTTTATCTGTATGTGAGTCGCACCGGAATATACCAAGTGAGCTTGTTATTTGCCCGCGCCTTCGCATCGACAAGCTGTATGTATTTCATTCTCTTGACGGTTCCATTTACCGAAATCTTGCAAATTCTCAGACAATTACGCTGTCCAGAGTTAGTCACAGAACTGCTATTACTAATGTATCGGTTTATTTTTAGCTTATTGGCGATCGCCGATGAACTTTGGATCGCCCAAAACTCGCGCTGTGGCTATCGCACTTGGAAGCGGGGAATGCAGAGTTTAAGCATTTTAATCGGGCAATTGCTTCAGCGAACTTTGGAAAACTACCGTCAAGTTTCGCTGAGTTTAGCGTCGCGCGGCTTTAATGGAGAACTGCGCGTTTGGAATTCTTACCCTTACAAACCTTCGCGAAGATATACATTAGAAGCTTTGTTTGGTTGCACGATTTTAACTTTGTTAAGTGTGGTATTTCAACGCTAAATTTATTGTTATTTCTGGACGAATGGGGGCCAGAAACCGGGTTTTTTACCGAATCTACGAGCTATAACGTGTTTTTTGGTTAAAACCCGGTTTCTTTGGTCGGAGTGGGTAAGTCCTGCATTATATTCACGAGTGGCGGTGGCTGTGGCGGTGGTTAATATCAACGAGACTTACGCATCACAAGCAAAGAAACCGGGTTTTTAGTGAATCTGCGGGTTGTAACCAAGTATTCTCGCCAAAAACCCGGTTTCTGAGCGCCCGCGCCTCCAGGAATATTGTTGATAATTCTCGTATTCTCGTTAGTTTAGCGGGCCGGATTTGCATAAGGGCGATCGCACTTTTTTACAGATTGTACGATCGCTTTTAAATATTAGATGGAAATTTTAGTCACTCATTTTGAGATGAAACGATCGCACTTCATGCAAAATCATATTCCCAATATGACTTTTATGAATATAATTAATGACTTTAATGAATTGACTTCCAAAGAAACCTGTTGAATAATTCTATTCAACACTTATCTTGTGGAAATCCTATGATAAATAAACGACTCATCAAAAAAATACTTTTTTTGTTAATGGCTTCATTAAGCCTATTGTTGGTAACAGTGACTCATGCAGCAGCCCAACAACTACCGTTTTACTGGGATAACATCAACGTCACAATCGACGTTCAGACCAACGGAGATATGTTAGTTACGGAAAAGCAAAAATATGTGTTTACAGCCGACTACAACACTGAACGATATCGCTATATTCCTTTAGGTAAGGTAGATGAAATTAAAGATGTCATCGTTCAAGAAAATAATCAAATAATTCCGAGTAGCACGGGGATTGAAAACAATGAACTTTGGATTCGTTGGCAACATCAATTAAAAGCGCCAGAATCACATACTTTTGTCATCAAATATCGCGTGGTAGGCGGATTGCAGGTAGATGGTGAGAATACTCTAGTTTATTGGAAAGCCATTGCAGCGGGTCGCAAAGCTCCGATTAATACGGGAAAAGTTACGGTGCAATTACCAGAAGCTTTGTCAGGGAAAGTTCTCTCGTTTACGAATTTTGGTACAGCCGCAGTTCCGCGTCAAGTAGATCCTAAAACATTTGAGTTTGTGGCAAGTCAGCCTATTCCACCGGAACAAGAATTAGAAGTGCAAATTGCATTTCCCCAGCAAATTCTGAATCTGCCTCAACCTGGTTGGCAACAATATGGCAACCAGGGAGAAGAAGGCTCTTTCATAAACAACATAATGGGTGTAATCGTTTTTTTGCTAGTTGGTTTGACATTGTTTATTTCCTTAGCATTTTTTCCGATGATTATGCTTCTCTTTGTGTTGACTTTCACCGTCATTATTTACCAAGAAATCAAGAAAGCAATCAATAATCGACGCTGCCCTGAGTGCAAAACGCTTAATCTCAAACGGACTTATCAAGTTTTGGTTCCTGCAACTACTGGCAATTCAGGAAAGAGGTATGTTACCCATCACTGTGGAAACTGCTCTTACCATAAGGAGTACGAAGAAGTAATTCCAATCATTATCATTAGCAATGATGGTGGCGGTGGCGGCGGCGGTGGTGGCGGTGGCGGCGGTGGCGGCGGCGGTGGCGGTGGCGGCGGTGGTGGCGGTGGCGGCGGTGGTGGCGGTGGGGGTGGTTAATATCAACGGGAGTTACGCATCACAAGCAAAGAAACCGGGTTTTTACCGAATCTGTGGGTTGTAACGAAGTATTGTCGAAAAAAACCCGGTTTCTGAGCACCCGCGCATCTATGACTATTGTTGATAATTCTCCTATTCTCGTTAGTTTAGCGGGCCGGATTTGCATAAGGGCGATCGCACTTTTTTACAGATTGTACGATCGCTTTTAAATATTGGATGGAAATTTTAGTCACTCATTTTGAGATAAAACGATCGCACTTCATGCACAATCCTATTCCAAATATGACTTTTATGAATATAATTAATGACTTTAATGAATTGACTTCCAAAGAAACCTGTTGAAGAATTGTAGTCAACACTTATCTTGTGGAAATCCTATGATAAATAAACGCATCCTCAAAAAAATAGTTTTTTTATTACTAGCATCATTAAGCCTATTCTTAGTCACAGTAACTCATGCAGCGGCCCAACCGCTACCGTTTTACTGGGATAACATCAACGTCATCATCGACGTTCAGACAAACGGAGATATGTTAGTTACCGAAACCCAAAAATATGTATTTACAGCAGCCTACAACAATGAACGCTACCGCTATATTCCTTTAGATAAGGTCGATGCAATTAAAGATGTCACCGTCGCCGAAAATAATCAAATAATTGCCAGTAGCACAGGAACCGAAAACAATGAACTTTGGATTCGCTGGCAACATGAACTCAAACCGCCAGACACACATACTTTTGTCATCAAATATCGCGTGGTAGGTGGATTGCAGCTAGATGGTGAGAATACTCTAGTTTATTGGAAAGCGATTGCAGCGGGTCGCAAAGCGCCGATTAATAGCGGAAAAGTTACGGTGGAATTACCAGATGCTTTGTCAGGAAAAGTTCTCTCGTTTACAAATTTTGGTGCAGCAGCAGTTCGCCGCCAAGTAGATCCTAAAACCTTTGAATTTGTGGCAAGTCAGGCTATTCCACCGGAACAAGAATTAGAAGTGCAGATTGCATTTCCACAGGCGATTTTAAATGTACCTCAAGCTGGTTGGCAACAAAGTGGTAAGCAATCTCAATCTACTTCGGGACAAAGCTCTTTGACAAAACCCACGCTTCCTTCTCCAATGCTTTGGATATTTGGAATAATCATTACTATATTCATGATTAATGGCGGTGGCGGTGGCAGTGGCGGTAGTATCGGTGGTGGTAGTTGGGGTGGTGGTGGTGGTTGGGGTGGTGATGGCGGTGATGGCGGTGGTGGTGGTGATGGCGGTGGTGGTGGTGATGGCGGTTAATATCAACGGCCCTGGACGCATCACAAGCAAAGAAACCGGGTTTTTACTGAATCTGTGGGCTGTAACGAAGTATTCTCGCAAAAAACCCGGTTTCTGAGCACCCGCGCGTCCAGAAATATTGTTGATAGTTCTCGTATTCTCCGTAGTTTAGCGGGCCGGATTTGCATAAGGGCGATCGCACTTCCTGCAACAGCTATTACAAATATGACTTTTATGAACTTAATTAATGAATTATATGAATTGACGTGAACAGTAATTGAATGAATAATGACAGTATCAAAATAAAGAGAAAAAATCATGTATCAAGATACTAACAAAAAAAACAGCCCGCCGCCCATTGTTTTTATTATTGCCATCGGCTTAATTGGGTTGGGCGCATACAAGTTTATTCCCGGTTTATTGAAAGCTAAAACTTCAAATACACCTACATCTACCTCTACAGCGACAACGATCGCATCGGGAGCGATCGCAAATCGCATCAGTTTTGGAAATCAAATATTGGTAGCGTCCCAAACAACAGCAGCAAAACAAGCAGGAGTTCAAGCTTTTGCTGAGGGAAATCACCAAGCTGCCGCCCAATATTTTCAGAAATCGCTGCAACAAAATCGCAACGACCCGGAAACCATTATCTATTTGAATAATTCCCGAGCCAGCAATGGTTCTTACTTGAAAATTGCTGTCAGCGTCCCCATTGGTAGCAACCCCAATGTCGCCCAAGAAATCCTCCGGGGTGTTGCCCAAGCTCAGGATGAAATCAATACTACCGGTGGCATCAACGGCGCCAAACTGCAAGTAGAAATTGTCAACGATGACAACAGTCCCGAAGTGGTTAGAGAAGTTGCAAAGACATTGACCCAAGATCAGAATATACTAGCAGTAATTGGACACAACGCTAGCAACGCATCTCTCGAAGCTGCTCCGATATATCAGCAAGAAAAACTGGTAATGGTGACACCGACGAGCTTTGCCAATAATCTCTCAGGATTGGGCAGCTACATATTTCGCACAGTCCCCAATATTAGCGTAATGGCGGCTCCTTTAGCAGAATATGCAGTTAAAACAGAACGCCAAACTAATATTGCGGTTTGTTATGACTCCCAAGCACCGGATAACATATCCTTTAAAGATGAATTTGTTGCCTCTCTTACTGCTGCTGGTGGCAAATTAGTTCCCACTGTTTGCGACTTTTCTTTACCCTCTTTTAATGCGGAAAATGCCCTGGCGGATGCTGTCAGCAAAGGTGCACAAGGATTGATGGTAGCACCCCACATCGATCGCATTGACCGTGCGATTTCTCTGGCTCGCAGCAATCGAGGCAAATTGCCACTCTACGGCAGCACTACGCTCTACACCTTTCAAACTTTAAAAGATGGGCAAAAAGACGTTGACGGGCTTGTTTTGCCCGTTCCCTGGCATCCTGAAACTAATCCCGGTAGCCGTTTCCCAGAAAATGCCCGCCAGCGTTGGGGAGGCATTGTGAATTGGCGAACAGCAACGAGTTTTGACGCGACTCAAGCTGTGATCGCTGGCTTGCGGCAAAGCAATACGCGGGAAGGATTGCAACAAGCACTCAGAAATGCGAGTTTTTCGACAGCAGGATCGAGCGAGGATGTGAAGTTTTTGCCCACGGGCGATCGGGCTGGTAAGCCGATTTTAGTGCAAGTTAAACAAGGAGGAAGCACTGGCTATAACTTTGTCCCGCTGCGGTAACTTTGTTAAGTGCGATCGCACTCACATCTTGCATATTCTCAATCAGCCTTTCAGGGGCGGGCATTCTGCCCGCCCCACAATAAAATTCCCTCTTTGTGGAACAGGCATCTTGCCTGTTTCTTAGCATGATTAAATTCTCCTTTTCAGTTGAATTAGCAGAATTTTTAAGATAAAATGAAATGAGTAGATTAAAGGAGAGCGTCGTTTATGATCGCGCCAGTTGAAACCAAAACCTACACCGCTGAGGAATATCTAGAATTAGAAATCAATTCTCAGGATCGGCATGAATTTATCAATGGGGAGATTGTTCTGATGGCTGGCGGCACACCGGATCACAATGAAATTACCACTAATTTAGTTGTTGCGCTGAAACTGGCGTTAAAAGGGAAACCATATCGGACTTTCAGTTCGGATCAGCGGCTTTGGGTTCCGCAGCTTAATAATTATACTTACCCGGATGTGATGGTGGTAGCGCGCCCGATCGAACTGCAATCTGGACGGACGGATACAATTACGAATCCGCTGCTCATTGCTGAGGTGCTGTCTAAAGGTACCAGAGCTTACGATCGAGATGAAAAGTTTGCTGCTTATCGCACTATTCCTAGTTTTCAGGAATATTTATTAATCGACCAATATCGGCTACAGGTGGAGCAATATTCTAAAACTGATGCGAATAAGTGGATTTTTTCGGAATATAGCTGTATGGGCGATCGGCTGAGTTTAACATCTGTTGCTGTGGAAATTTCCCTGGCAGATTTGTATGAAAATATTGAGTTTGGTGAATAGGCGGACGCTTTTTTGTCAAATATCCCAAATAGTGGTAATATCCCCGTATATCGATCGGCTCTGATGGAGAACAGCCATCAGACGCAAGGGGGAAAGTTCGGTGCGAATCCGGCGCTGTCCCGCAACTGTAATGAGATCATTGCATCTCTGAGTCAGGATGCCCGCCGATTTGTTTACAATCATGTTTTTCATCTGCGAGGTATGGATGATGGTGAGTTTATTATTTTTTAAATTATGGGATTGGGTTTTTTTAACCGCAGATATCAGCAGATAAACACAGATGAACGCTGATATAATTCGCTCTGGGTTCGGAAGCGTATATTATTTTAATGGAAAAGAAATGCGAATTGAAGATAGTGTTTGGCAGGGTAGTTTTGGCTACTGGCAAAACTTGTTTATTCACCAGAATATTTTGCCGATCGGACATACTGCTTGGAATGGCTTTTTGAATCAAGGGCGAGGCTTGGTTGCTTGCAACATCAATACTCCCATTAACGGCTATGTGAATTGGAGCGTAGATACTATAAAGTATGATCTACAATTTATTTCCGACTTGGAGGCAACCGTTTATTTGCAACAACTAGAAATAGAGGAAAACACTGTTTCAAATCTGCTCCAAATCATTGATAGCTACGAGCCCAAGACAGCAATTATATTTTTGTCGATCGCCAACGGTCAGATTGATATCAATTTATTGCAAAACTTGGCAATTTCTCCTGTTGAGTGCTATGAACAAGTATGCAAGCGCTGGGAAGAATTTCAACTCTGCCCGAAATCCTAAAACTTACTAAATTTTCCGAATGTCGCAGCCAAAATCAATCGAAATTTCCAAAGTAACTCGCTACCAAAATGCAGCGCTTAATTACTATTTGGGCCTGACAGATTCGCCCTACCTTCACTACGGCTATTGGGAAACCCTACCTGTGCCCGCTGACGAACTAACGATCGCACGATTGCGCCTGGCTCAGCAAGCTTATACTGTAAAACTGTTGGATGCGATCCCCAAAGGCACTCATACGATACTCGATGTGGGCTGCGGGATTGGCGGAAATGCGGCTTATTTGCTCGATCGAGGTTTTGCAGTGGAAGGGCTCGCACCCGATCCGTTTCAACAGCAGCGCTTTCTTAAGTGTACGCGCGATCGGGCAATCTTCCACCTCACGAGGTTTGAAGACTTCAAAGCAACCCATTTCTACGATCTTATTCTCTTTAGCGAAAGTAGCCAGTATATGTCGGCTGTTGATATTGCTAACGGTGCCGCCAAAATCCTCAATCAGGGTGGCTACGTGTTGCTGGCCGATATGCTCCGCTCTGATGCTAATTATAAAGAGGGAATGTTCTCTAATTGTCATGTTGTTACGGAACTTCATGCAGCATTAAAGCAGGCTGGATTCACTTTAGTAAAAAGTGAGGATATTTCCGCCCATATTTTGCCGACTATCGATTTGTATGTCGATACTTTCCGCCGATATGGACTAAATACAATGATCTATGTTGCCGATTTGATAGCGATCACAGTTCCCCCCGTCCACAAACTCCTGCGCTGGATATTTCGTCGCTGGTTCAAGAAGTTGGTGGTTGAAGGATTGGAAGCGGGTCAACTTTTTGAGCAGCATCTCTGTTATGAAATGCAACTTTGGCAGTTGTCAAAATCAGATTAAGGCTGACACAAAGATAGCAATCCTAAATCCTTTTTGAATTTCTTACTCCCTCCCCTTGATAAGGGGAGGGCTGGGGTGGGGTAAAAAGTTTACGACTCCTGCAAAGATTGCTATACAATAGAAATCGGTAATCGGTAATTGGTAATCATTCATCGGTAATCGGTAATTGGAGGCAGAGCCTCCGGGTATTTATTCCCAGGCAGAGCCTGGGAAGAAGGCTATAACAAATAACAAATATGTCTCAATGGATTCTCGAATTCGATCGCACTTCCTACTCCTATCCCTGCGGTTCGCGATCGGCAATTCATGATTTAAACCTCAAAGTCCCCGCCGGGAAACGCTGCGGGCTTATCGGTCAAAACGGCTGCGGCAAAACTACCTTTTTTCTATTAGCAAATGGCTTATATCAACCGCAACAGGGAATCATTAGCTGGCAAGGTGAACCATTCCGCTACGATCGCAAATCTTTGATGCAACTGCGCCAACAAATCGGACTCGTCTTTCAAAATCCCGAACATCAATTAGTAGCTTCGACGGTAGAAGAAGATATTTCCTATGGATTGTACAATTTAGGCTTAAAAGAATCCGAAATTGCTCAACAGGTGCAGCAGGCGATCGAGCAATTCGATCTAAGCGAACTCGCCCGCGAACCAATTCACAATCTCAGTTTGGGCCAGAAAAAGCGGGTTTCCATCGCCGATATCATGGTTCTCAAGCCCAAACTGCTGCTGTTAGATGAACCTACCGCTTACCTCGACCCGCGTCACACCCGACAACTGATCGGTTTACTTCAACAAATTCACAGCGCCGGAACCACCATTCTTTTAGCAAGTCACGACCTCGATTTCATCTACCGCTGGGCTGATTGGGTATTTGTAATGGATCGAGGAAAATTGATTTTAGAAGGAACACCGGAAACCGTTTTTGCTCAGCGGGATGTCTTGGAACAATTGCAGCTTGGCGTACCGCTGGCGATCGAGCTTATGGAGCAAATCAGGGCGATGTTTCCAACAGACGATCGCTCAAAAATCCCCGCTTTCGAGCAATGGCAACAACAAATTTTACAAGCACGTCGGCTGCTTTAACGAGACTTAGACAATTGATAATTGGCGTTGCTGATTGACGGGATGAATCACCTGTGATCGGAAGTTACAAAACTCACCCGACTTCGTTTATAGCAATTGGGAAATCTTGAATTCATACCTGTATCCAGCAACGCCCCCCGTGGGATGAAGTTCAGATTACACATTACCAATTATCAAAAATTGATTTAGGAAAAAGGCGATCGCCCCACTGCCGATGGGCACGGTCAGATTGTCAATTCCCAGCTTGGAAACCGACTCCAAAGTAGCAGCAGCCAAAGCTACAACAGCAGACACAGCCCAAGTTTGCCAAATATTGCCTTGAACCGCCAGCAAAATCAAACTGCTAACAGCAAAACTCACCAAATACATAGTTGCAGAACCTTCCCAACTCTTCTGGATTCCCCAAACTCGATAAATATGTTTGCCGTATTTCTGGCCGATGACAGCAGCCAATCCGTCGCCCCAAGTCATGACTAAAATGCCCAAAGCAGCGTATTCCTGATGTTGCAGCGGCCAAAACCAAGCCACGAGAACGCTGATACTAACAGCATAGAAAAAAGTCCCCCAACTCTTGCGGTTGATACTGTTAAGACTGGGCAAAATCGGAACTTGGTAAGAAATTAGGGCGATCGCACCTGCTAAAACCCCCGCCGAAATCCCCACCCAACCGGGTATTTCCAGCCACCACGCCAGCAAAATCACGTTCCCAGTACCGATGTGAACCACCTTCCGCGATACCTCAGCATCGACAGAAGTAAAGCGATTTAAGCCCTCAGCTACCAGTAAAATCAAACCCAACCAGACTCCCACGAGGGAAATTTGCAACCACACAGTCGGAATTTCAGAAAATATAGACACGATATTTAGGAAAAACTTATTTACATCAGGCACTCTTTACTACTTTAGTGGAAAGCCGATCGCTCTGTTCGGTGTTGGGAGGATTTTCAACCGTCGCTACGGTATAATTTACTCGCTCTCCTGTGGTCGGTTTTGGAAACAAGGTGAGTTAGTCTAATAAAATTATTCGTTTGAAGTTTTGAGAGGCTCAGAGAATCTGATTACTATGCAGTATGTCTTAATTATTCATGAAGTAGAAAATTATGAAGCTTGGAAACAGGTATTCGATCGTGCTGAAAGCATCCGAAAAGAAGCTGGCGAGCGCTCCTATCAGGTCTTGAAGTATGACAACGATCCGAACAAAATTGTTCATTTCTCCGCGTGGACATCAATCGCTGATGCTAGGGCGTTTTTTGAGTCGCCTAGACTGGTTAAAATTAGAGAAGAAGCCGGAGTTAAAGCTCCTGAGTTTATTTATCTAGACCAATTAGAGTCAGGAGTATTGTGAAAGACCTATTTGTATAATGTAAATCGTTCAAACTATGTGCTTAAGTTTTGAGTATGTACGACGGTAGCTACTACCAGCTAATGGCTGAGTACAATTGCTGGATGAATCAAAATCTATATTCGGTCTGCTCGGCAATTCCTGATGAACAGCGCAAACAGGATATGGGTGCCTTTTTTAAGTCGATTCATGGCACTTTGAATCACTTACTGTATGGTGACAAAGTATGGATGGGTCGTTTCACTCTTCACTCATTTTCGGGTACCGTTATCGGTCAAGAACTGTATGCTGACTTTGAGGTTTTGAGAGCAGAACGGGAGACAACGGATCGGCAAATTATAGAATGGTCTAGACACCTTAATTCTGACTGGTTGAGTCAACCGTTTGAGTACACAAGCAATGTAGATGGTAGATGCCGCGTGCTACCGACTTGGGTTCTGGTGACACATATGTTCAATCATCAAACTCACCATAGAGGGCAAATTACCACACTACTCAAACAACTTGGCTACGACCCAGGCGTTACAGATATTCCGTGGCTACCCGCTATATCAATCGGATAAAGGTGATTTTAACCCCCGACTTTTCAACCCTTGCCTTGCCTGTTTTGTGTGTATAGACGCGGTTTCAAGCGCCCGGTATGCTGTCGAAATCCTCCGCCTTTACAACTCCCGTTTCAACAACTCCCGCACGAACTCAAACGCCCTAGGACGCAACTCCACTGGCAGCAACGACAATCCCAAACCCGCCCACATTTTCGCCGCAGAAACCGACTTGCCCGCCCGCACCATCAGGCGCCCTTTTGCAGTTTCACCCACCTCAATCAGCCGCAAACCTAGCGCTAATTGAGTTTCTGCAATCCTTTGGAGCCTGACTGTTTCCAACTTCTCGGAATCAAATTCGTAGCCTGTCAAATAGCGCAATTTATCACTTAAATACCGAATTGCCCGATCGACTCCTTGCTGTCCTGCATGAACTCGATACTCCATCAACAGCTCCGGCAAGTAATAGCACTTTTTGCCCGCAATCGCAAGTCTCACAAACAAATCGTTATCTTCGCAATTTTGCAAATTTGGCCGCAGAAATCCGACTTCTTCCAAGGCGCTGCGCCGAAACAAAGTCGCCCCTATTTGCAAACTCTGTCTCAGAAAAACTGTGGAAAGCAAATCTTCAATAATTCCCGGCGATAACTCGGTGCGCCCCCAGCGCTGCGAATTGAGTTTCGTCTGGCTTTCGTCAATATAATTGTTAATGTCGATCACCCAGTGATCGGTACTGACAAAATCAATGCTGGGGTCTTTATCTAAAATAGCAGATGTCCGCTCTAGAAATTGTGCGCTCAGGCGATCGTCATCGTCAAACTTGATAAAATACTCGCCCCTTGCCGCCGCAAAGCCCGATCGCATATTATTACTCTTGCCGATATTCTGCGGGTGGCGAATGTAGCGAATCCCGCGATCGACAAATTCCGACATCAACAGAGGAGTGCTGTCAGTGGAACCGTCATCACAGATAATTAATTCAAAATCTGTATAAGTTTGATCTAGCACGCTGGCGATCGCACAAGCCAGTAGATGCACTCGATTGCAAGTAGGAATGCAAACGCTAATTTTCGGCACAAATTTATACTATTTTAGATTAGAAATCGTCGCTGAATTTTGCAATTCAGTCCAGAGAAAAGAACCACCAATGCCCTATGCCCAATGCCCTATGCCCTATGTATTTTAACTCAAACGAGCCGTACATTCGAGAATTAACTTTTGATTCACCAAAGCAAAAGGTTGAATTTCCAAAGCGCGACGAAAAGCTTGAATAGCATTTAGGTATTCTCCCAAGGCAGCGTAGCACAAACCCAGACCATGCAACGCCCCAAAATGCACCGGGTTCAGTTTGAGGACGATTTGGCAATCCTCGATCGACTTTTTATAATTTCCTTGGGTATAGTGAAGTACGGCGCGTCGGTTCCAAGCTTCCGCAAAATCCGGCGCTTCCGCAATCAGTTTCGTCAGCAAATCCAAAGCGTGGTGAACATCGCCTGCATCCAGCGAAACTTGCGATCGCCTGAGAATTTGCATCCCATACTCACCCTTTTGGTTAAACCAAGTGCGCCAGAGTTCTGCAGTTGCCCGATCGCGAACACTTTCGTCGGACTTTTTCAAGTCTTCGAGCAGCGCCTTAACAGATAATTCGTCCATAGGTGCGAGGATTGTTAAAAAGGTTTTATCAATCAATTTTATCGCGCAAGCGGCAACTTTATTTATTCCACATCCCATGAAGATTTTGATGCTTTCCTCGACTTTTCCTTATCCGCCAAGTCGCGGAGGAACTCAGGTAAGGACGTTTAATTTATTGCAATACTTGAGCCGGCGGCATGAGGTAATTCTCGGCACAGTACGATCGCCCGATGTCACCGACGCACAAATCGACACATTGCGCCAGCAAGTCACAGAATTAGCAGTTTTTCCCAACCCGCAAGTACCCCCCCAACCCCCCCTTGTCAAGGGGGGGCTAACTCTGCACCAGGGGCTTGAGGAGGGCTTCTTGCCTCCCCCCCTTAATAAGGGGGGGACTGAGGGGGGGTTCTCTGAAATAATAGGAAAATTCCACAGATTCAGTCGATTTTTGTTGTCCGGGACGCCTCCGAACGTACTCTCAAGCTACTCCCAAGCAATGCAGAATTGGGCAGACGAATTGGTAACAGCAGGCCAATGCGATGCTGTCACCTGCGAGCACAGCGTTAATGAGATTTACGTGCGTCCAGAATGGCGGCAAAAACTGCTGACAGTGGCAAACATTCACAGTTCTGTTTGGGGAACTTGCAGGGAAATGTTAGCAACCGGCACCTCGGAAAAACCCCTGCGCGATCGACTAAATTTACCGCTACTCGCCCGCTACGAAAAACGCTACTGTTCCAAATTCTCCCGCATTGTTGCGACAACATCCACAGACAGAGAGCAACTCCTAGAATTACTGTTGCCTCCGGTTCGGGTGCGAGGAAAACAAGATTTTTTTGTACCTTCCATAGATGTAATTCCTAACGGCGTGGATTTAACTCAATTTCCGTACCGGTCGATCGATCCGGGAGGACATACCTTAATTTTTGCAGGCGCAATGAACAATTTGCCCAATATTGACGCGGCGCGGTTTCTGAGTTTGCAAATACTGCCGCCTTTGCAGCAGCGCTATCCCGATGCTACCCTCACCTTAGTAGGGGCTTCGCCAGTCCCGGAAGTGCTCGCCTTGGGGAAACTCCCCGGAATTCAAGTAGTAGGTCGGGTACAAAGGGTGGCAGAATATTTGCATCAAGCTGCTGTTTGTGTGGTGCCGATGCGGATTGGTTTTGGGATTAAAAATAAAACTTTGGAGGCGATGGCTGCGGGAACTCCCGTGGTTGCTAGCGATCGAGGTTTGGAGGGTTTAGCCGTCGATGGCGGCCCACAACCGAGAAGGGCCTTGCGGGCGAACAAAGTTCAGGAGTATGTTGAGACGATCGCCAGTTTGTTTGAAAATCAGCAGCTAAGACAAGAGCTCTCTGTCAACGCTCGATCGCTCGTTGAAAGCCAATACACCTGGGATATCATAGGTCGGCAGTACGATCGGCTATTGCAATTTTAAACTCTAAATTCTAAAATCTAAATTCTAAAATGGCATGATGGAACACAAAATTAACCCCTCAAAAAATCGAGCCAAACCCCCAGAAACTCGCCAAGTTGCTCCTCCTCCGACAAGACGGCGGCGCCAAACCCGACGCCCCAAAAATCTTCAAGAGTCCCAGCTTCTAATACCTACTCCCCGAACTCGCGCCAGATATCCCTGGAAAAGACTGATAACTAATTTGACAGCCCTCAGCGTCTTGTGTGGCTGTGCAGCTTTGATGGGAGGCGGCGCTTGGCTGAGTTATCAGCTCATCGTCGATCCCAATGGCAACAAGTTGATCTCTCAGTTTGTGCCGGAATGGTCGCGCCTGCCTACAGGTAGCAGAGATTCGATCCAAACTCTCGATCAAATCAAAGCCAGCATCCGCAAATTGGGATTCGTAACCGGAGAACCCCTGCCACTTCCCGTCGATCAATCCCGCGATAATTCTATTTCCGATTTGCTATTGCCAGTGATGGTAGAAAGAACTGTTAAAGCTTCTACTGTTTGCAAAAATCCTTGCCGTCAAATTGTCGAACTTCGGGTGTACAAGCGGGTACAGCTTCCCGATCGCAGTTCCGATAAAGAGCAGTATTTTCAGTTAGCAAGTTCTGTGAATGTAGAAGGCCCTGCGGAATCTTTTGTCATTGCTTCTTTAGCTGACTCTACATCTGACAATCAAGCCTCGAATCAGTCGTTACCCCTAACAGAACTGCGCCGCTTTGACGGAAAGCCCCCCGCCACGGGCATTTGGTTTAATGTCAGCGGTAAACTAATGCGGGGCGACAAGAAAATTCCCTACGGACAAGTCGTTCGCTACAACCCCAGCCAAAATCATTTAATGCCACTGTTGGAGTGGGCGAGTGCGGCCGGACAACCGCCGAATTGGCAGCAAATTGTTAAGGGGGAAAACCCGCAGTTGGCGATCGACCAAACAGTTGGTTTAGAGCCACAATTTACCCTTTATCAAATTGGCCCGCGCAAATTTTTGCCGAACCCAGTTCAGTTAACCGCGATTTCTTTAGAAGAATTTGCCTTCAATGACGAGACTTACAAAAATGGGCTGCGACTGGCGAAAAGCGGGCTGTGGTCTCCAGCATTAAATGTCATGCGTGTGGCGAAGGGGAAAGCCGGCAAAAATTGGCCCGCAGTCGCGCAAGCTCAGCTAGAAACGATCGAATTTCACGCTAAAATTACTCGGGCTCAGGCGATCGCATCTTGGGCCAGTCCCGGTCAACAAGTTCTCGCAGAATTGATCGACGGCCGCTGGACTGAAGCTTTGCAAGTATTTGAAGCCGATCCGAGTAACAGTCACGAAATTGCCACCACCCTCAAAAATGACGGCGGGCGGATCTGGAACCGCATCGACGCCGCCTTGAGAGTGAATGCCGCTGACGCCGATGTCAAGGCTTGGGGCGCCCTGATTGTAGCGTCTCAAGACGGAACTCGCGAGGCGATGAATTGGCTCGACCAGCAATCAGATACTGACGGCGAAACCAGAAGTCGAATTCGGAATTTGGTGAACAAACTTGAGGAAGCAGTTTCTCAGGCGGAAAGTTTAGAAGACCACAAGAGTCAAATTATGGGTTCTGCTACTTTAATTAACAGTGTCAATCCCGCTGAGTGGCTGGAACCAGAACCGAACAATGAGTTAAAATTGGCGGGAGAACAAGTTTGGTATCAGGTGCAGGTAGCGAGTTTTCACGACGGTAGCCGCTGGGTTAATTCGCCCTTTTCTGATGTAGAAGTGCGCTCTTTTCCTGCTACTCAAGTCAAGTGGCTCTGGGGGCGGCTGGGATTACAGGCTGACCCCAAGATTAAGATTGAGGTAGCGATGGCTAACGGTCAACAAAGAGTTGCTGTAGGAACGGTCAAAGCGGTGCAGATTCAAGACGGAAGTCTGCGCTTGCTGGCGGCGGTTGACAAGCGATCGTAATCTGGCAGAAAGGATTCGGCAGATAGAACAGTCCCGGAGGCACTCTTGACACAAAGAAACCGGGTTTTTTACCATTTCTGCCGATTGCAACAGAAGTATTTTCGTAAAAAAACCCGGTTTCCTTGCACCCGTGCGTCCAAAACTAGGAATAAGGAAAATGCTTTCTTCTCCCCCTCCCGCAACTCCGAAAGAGGCGCAATCTCAAAACTCCTCCCCTCCCCACTTATCGCTCTTGGACAAGAATGCAAACAAAAATTTTGTTAATTTAATTAACACAAGTTGCACACAAAAAACCCAGAGCTCTCAAATCGCGCCCTTTTTAGAGAGTGCTGCAATCATCTGCCGTTTGACTGCTTTAGCCCAAAGATCAAACTCCAAACTGTTGATATTGTTAATTTTCACTTCCTCAACAGGCTGAGTTGGGGCTTCTTTCTGTGCTGTAGTCTCCATTGTTTTTTTCCTCGTCAAAAAAATATCAGTAGTCGATCACAAACGGTGAGCATCATACATCTATCTTATGAACTAAATTCCTGGAATTAATTACACTAAAGGCAGAGATTTTCCCCATAAGATGCAGTAAATACATTGAGATAATGCGATTTAGGAATTTAATGTAAAAAAAATCCTACAACCCTTGCTATATATAGGCTTTTCCTGACATTAAAATCTTACAATTTACATTGTATGGCACTATCAAACCAATAGTTATGTTAGTAAACTTTTTTTTAAATGAATGTATTGACATATACAGCAGAAAACAATTTTATTGAATTCACATAGTGCCGTAAAGTCGATCGCCCGCATCTCCGAGGCCGGGTACAATATATCCGCGATCGTCCAAACACTCATCAACTGCCGCCGTATAAATCTGCACGTCAGGGTGTTGTTCGTGAAAGTGCCTAATTCCCTCCGGTGCCGCCAGCAAGCACAAAAATTTAATAGACTTCGGATTAACTTCTTTAAGCCTATCCACTGCAGCCACTGCTGAATTACCAGTAGCCAGCATCGGATCGACAATTAAAACATCTCGCTGTTCGATATCCTGGGGAACTTTGAAATAATATTCGATCGCCATCCGAGTTGTCGGATCGCGGTACAAACCAATATGTCCTACCCTCGCAGACGGAATCAGCTCTAAAATACTATCTAACAGTCCCTGACCCGCGCGCATAATCGAAATAATAACAATTTTCTTTTCTGCCGCCAGCACCGGTGCATTCATTTTGGCGATCGGCGTTTCTATTAGTTCGTATTTTAGCGGCAAATCTCGCGTCACTTCATAAGCTAGCAGCATTCCAATCTCTTTCAGCAATTGGCGAAATTTCGCCGTGCTCGTTTGAGTTTGCCGCATTAGAGTTAACTTGTGCTGTATCAAAGGATGGTCGATGACAGTAACTTTAGCACTCATTTTTTTGAATAATTAATTGGCTTTATTCTAACTTATCAGCTATCGAGGCATTCTTGACGCAAAAAAAAACCGGTTTCTGCCGCCCCTGCGTCCGGGACTACTTATATCAAACCCCTATTGAAAACACCAATATCGCCCGAATAAAATTGCTCCGACAATTGCCTTTCATCCGCCCAGCGCGACACTAAGTATGCGAGGTTTGAAAATACACAAATATGTCATTCTCTCGTTTCCTCTTCTTCCCGCACTCTTGGTAAGAACGCAGATCCGGGCCCAAAAGCCTCCCCACTGGTTTCGCTGTCTCGCGCTCCATCCCAGCCCAATAACACAGATCCGGAGTTTCGCACCGAAATCTTCCGGAACTTTTACCAACCGATATGAATCTTAAGAAGTATCAACATAAAACCTATTCTTTCGATTAATTCACTAATCGAAAAAACCTGAATAGGAACTGCACATGAGGTCATAAGCTTGGCTTGACTGGCTTTTCATCTTTCAACATGAAGGCGGCAATATCCAAGTTTAAAACACATTACCTAAATTCAGTTCCATTTTTTTAGGGTGTTCCTAACACACAACTGAACTTATTAAGGAGAACATCCATGAAGTTTGTAAAACTATTGCTAGCTACGGCATTAATGACTGCTTCTATCAGCCCCGCCTTGGCTAATCCTGCTGTTAAAATTTTAGGTGCAAGCTACGGCGGTAGCGGTTGCCCCGATCGCTCCGCCAGCGTCAGCGTCAGCCCCGACGGTCAAGAACTCACCATCCTATTTGATAAGTTTGCAGCCCAAGGAAATGTCTCAACAGAAAGCCGGAAAAGCTGCAATCTGAGCATTCCCATCAAAGTACCCCAAGGCTACCAAATTTCTATCTACGATGCTGATTATCGCGGCTACGTTGCTCCTAGAACCACAGGCAACCTGCGAGCAGAATACTTTTTCGCTGGAGCCCGCGGCCCAGTTTTTAATCGGAATTTCAGCGGCGAAACTAACTACAATGTTCGAGATAGCTTAGCCACTGTAGCTAATGTTTGGTCTCGCTGTGGTGACAGTGTAAATATGCGAGTAAATGCTGCGATGACAGCCCGCGGTGCCGGCATGGCCACCGTTGACTCTTTCGATTTGGCTCATCGCGGTTTAGTTTATCACGTCAAATATCGCACTTGCCGCTAAGCAGCTTGTTGGGAGTGTAGTGTGAGGTATTGTTTTCAGGTTTGAATTTTGAATTTTAAGTTTTAAGTTGGAAGAGGGAATAATTTTCCCTCTTCCTTCTTGCTTCTTCCCTCTTCCTTCTTCCCTCTTCCTTCTTCCCTCTTCCCTCTTGCTTCTTCCCTCTTCCTTCTTCCCTCTTCCCTTTTCCTTCTTCCTGACATCCGTTACATCCGTTACATCCGTTACATCCGTTACAGAATCCGTTCCCGAACTTCCCTCTTCCCTTTTCCGTCTTCCTTCTATCCTTTACATCCGTTACATCCGTTACAGAATCCGTTGCCGAACTTCCTTCTTCCTTCTAAAACACAGTGCCGTCACTTTCAATCTGAATTGGCGGCCCTCCACCAGCCCTCAATTCGCCCGCAATTTTCCGCCCCGCCGCCCAAGTTCCTCCTTGCAAAATCTTCACCAGCGGCAATTCTGTCGCACTCAAATGCAGCTTTTCTCGAATAGCTGCGGCAATTTTATCTAAAAGATTGACAGTGAGCGATCGCCATTCTACTATAACTTCCGAACCCGGCAAGTAACTCTGCTCAAAAATAGCCGAATCTTTTGCCTGCAGCAGCCCGATATCCAAACACAAACCGCCGTTGCGGTACTCCGGCAATCCCGTTAACTCATCCAATCCGGCGACTTCTAAACCAAGTTCTTGCAGCGGTTCCAACAGCGAATAAGTCAACCACTGCGATAGTTTGTGAAACGGCACGAATTCATCTCCCAGATTTTCTCCTGTTAAAGCCGGATGCCGCCAAACATCGCCTAAATTAACGCCACCAATTGCATATCTTCCCGGCCAAATTTCCCCAAAACCTGTTAAAACAGCGCTCAACACTTCAGAAGCCTTCACAGTGTTGACTCCAGAAACCCGACTGTCGAACAAGTATTTTGCCAAATTGCCGGGACGCGGGTTTTCGCTGCCCAATAATAATGGATGCTGACAAATCGCCTTTCCCAAACGCTGCAATAATTCTAATCTGCCTGTTAAACCAACTAGCGGATTCTCTCGACTTACCTGAAATCCAGCAGCTAAGGTTTCAAGTTTTAATTGAGAAAGTCCCTGAGAATCAGCTTGCCAAGGAAAATCGGGATTGCTGGAAAAAACACCTTGACAAAACATCCGCAAGCTGGCTATTGCTAACCCTTCAGAACGGCGGTAAACCTGTCCGGTTTCTGGTTCACAATACTGCCAATCTGCACCAGCACCGGCATCGAGCAAAACGCTGACAATTGCTAAATCAAATTTGATCTTAGCTTGCTCTATGAGTGCAAATTCGGCTATTGCTGCATCCAATTCGGCGATTCGCGACTGGTTGCCGGCTTCAAAATGTCGCCAGCGACTGTGAAAGGGAATGTTAAAATCAGGATATTGTTGGCGCGTTGTGTCAATTACATAATTTGCTGCTTTGTCGAGTTGGGATAAATCGACGCGGAAGTAGCGGAGTTTGTCTAGGCGGGCTAAATCAAAAAGCCGATCGCACTTTTGGCGAATAGCAGCCGGTGTTCTTAGATATTCTACCGTCTCAAGTTCACTATTGTGCAACTTCATACTACCAAACATCGGTAAACATCGTTTTCTTGAAAAAAGTCAAACTGACTGTAATCTAAAAGATTATCTAAAATCGCATTTTTATCGATTTTGATCAGCTTATATTCCCACTTCGATCCGCTGACTTCGCGTTTTATGTGATCGGAAACTATCACCGAGTTTTTTTCTTTTCCCGGAGATACTATTTTACTTAAATCTTCCAGCCTATCGGCTATGTGAATATCTTTTCCGTAAGTGCAAGACCTAAATATATATAAATTTCCCTTAGCAACTCCCACCGACAAGCCACAAGGTATTTGATTGGCGTCAATAAAAAGTTTCCAATTCTCGCACAGACTTTCCATTGCTGCTAAGGCTGAGTGAGCTTCCGGGAAAGTCAACAAATGCGAATCCCCCACAATACTCCGAATTGTGCCGCCGTATTCTTCGCAAATTGTTTTTTCAAAAGTATCAAAGTTGGTGAGCAAATATTCCACATCTTTGATAGAATTAGATTCTTGATAAGCAATAAAACCTCTCAAATCTGCTTTAATTATTGCTTGATTCTTGATGATTCGCGTTTTGTAACTTTGGTCAACTTTGTAAACTTTTTCAGGTTCGCTCATCCCTTTCAAAGAAAACTCGTTGACAAAAGATGTTTGCACTTCTGCTTTGTTGAGCGCCAGCCATGCTGCTTGGGACAAATATATTTCATCCGGCGGAGTTACTGATTCTATGCGCGCTGTTAAATTCACGGTATCGCCAAAGATATCTTTATCTTGATGCAAGACATCTCCTAATGTAATCGATACGCGAATAGCCAATCGTTCGTCGTTCGCCTTGCTAGATTGTTGCGCTCTCAATTCTTGCTGCATTTCTATGGCTGCTACAGCCGCTGCTGTGACGCTGGGAAAAATTATCCAAAATGAATCACCTTCCCCTTTAATCACGCTGCCTTCATTTCTGGTGCTAATATCTGAAACAAAAGTTTTATGCTCGTTTAACAAACTACTTAAGTCCGACTGAGATAATTTTTTGACTCTGGCGGTATATCCGCAAATATCTGTTTTTACGATCACACTAGAACGCAAATTAGCCATAACCTACCCTGACTGATCAAAAACCAGCAATAAATTTTATTTAGCAAAGACGCGATTGTTCGCGTCCCACCGGTCGCGTCTTTGCCCTCTTAATCTCCTAAATCGCGTCCGATCGCTTCTGCAAGAATTGTAGCATCTGGCACAGGGTCAGGCGTGTAGTATCCGGCGGCTTTTTTGGCGACAATTTCGACTTGTGCATCTGCGGGAATCCAATCTTCAGGAATGGGGATGCGATCGACCACATGAATGCCAGAATTGATAATCGCATTGTATTTCATATCGCTCATAGAAACTAAACTGTCAATGCGAGAGATCCCCAACCAGTGCAGCACGTCTGGCATTAGTTCTTGAAACCGCATATCTTGAACTCCCGCCACGCATTCAGTGCGCGTAAAATAGGCATCAGCGCGATCGCCGCCTTCCTGCCGTTTTCTGGCATTGTACACCAAAAACTTAGTCACTTCCCCCAAAGCTCTCCCTTCCTTGCGGAAGTAAACTATTACCCCAGAACCGCCGGATTGTGCCGTTTGGATGCAAATTTCCATCCCGTGTACCAAATAAGGGCGACAAGTGCAGATATCGGAACTGAAGACATCAGAACCGTTGCATTCATCATGTACCCGTACCGCCAACTGTTTATCCGGGTCAGAAATATTCGCGACATCGCCAATAATATAAACCGTAGTTCCGCCTATGGGTGGCAAGAAAACGTGCAAGTCCGGCCGAGTCACTAAATCCGAGAACATTCCGCCTGTTTGCTCGAATAGCACACGGCGGAGAACGCTTTCTTGAGCCCCAATCCGCCGAGCAATTCCCGGCAAATACCAAACCGGATCGATCGCAATTTTAGTTACTGCTAAATTCCCACCTGCTTTGACTATTTTGCCATCAATTTGCACCCGCCCCTTAGCAATGGCATCTTGCAATTCCGGCATATTAATGTGAGCTTTAGTGACAGCAATTGTCGGTCGAATATCGTATCCCTGCTGTAAAAATGAAGTATAAATTTCGCTGACGAGACCTCCAAAGGGATCGAGAGAAACAATCAAATCGCGATCGCCCCAACTCGGGTGCGGCCCGATGTGTGCCGCCGGAGATGTGTTGGTAAAATCGGGGCGGTGATCTGCTTGGAGTGCGCCGGAAGCCACTGCTAGCGCGCGATAAACAGAGTAGGAACCCGAATGAGTGCCGATCGCATTCCGGTGAGACGATTTAGTGAGGCTGCCAATCACAGGCCCCCGTTTCAGGGGATCGATTTCTCCCCAGTGGATGGGATGAGGTTTTGTGCCGGATCTGTCGGGATGGGATGTTAAAACTATATGCTTGGGTTTTGACACAGTTTTTTTTTGCTCTTGCTATGGATGCTGCGGTTGGTTGAAAGTGAAATTGCTATTTGAAGCAGTGATTTATGATAGCAACAGGATTCAGGATCGGGAAGTATCCGGCATAGCAAAACTCGTGAAGCTGACTTGCGCGGTTTCTTCAAAAATATAAAATTTTTATATTTTTGCTTCAGCGATCGGGGCTGCACTACCAACAACAAAGCTACATATTTAATTCAAGTTTCTTTAGCGATTCTATTTCATTTGTGCATGAGATTTTTTTGAACTAACCACAGAGGGCGCAGAGGACGCAGAGTCTCTATAAAATATAGAAAGAGGAAAAGAGAGATGTTCACAATTCCTGCAAGGGTTGCTATAGTTACAACTGGTAGTGCTGAATTATCAAGAAAATACATACTAACTCACAAAATTAATGTTGCCAAGTACATCTAATTATTTGCTCAAAAATAGTCGCGTACCCGCGTCTCTTCTAGAGATGAAATCGATCGCCCCGTCAGCTTCTACTGTGGCGACAACGGGGAGTGAGAACAATTTTTGTTTGGTGGATTTGGAAATTGCGGCAGGGGCGATCGCCCAAATTATCCCAGCAGGTACAAAACCTGTCTCCTCCTCTGGAGATATCCCAGTTATAGATTTGCAGGGCGGCTTAATCTGGCCTTGTTTTGTGGATATGCACACGCATTTAGACAAAGGCCACATCTGGGAACGATCGCCCAATCCCGATGGAACTTTTGCCAGCGCGATCGAAGCAATAGGCGCTGATGCTCAAAAAAACTGGAATGCAGAGGATGTTTACCGGCGAATGGAGTTTGGCCTCAAGTGCAGCTACGCCCACGGAACCAAGGCTATCCGCACTCACATTGACAGCGCGGGGGAACAGGGAACCGTTAGTTTAGAAGTATTTGAAGCGCTGCAAGCCGAATGGGGCGATCGGCTGATCTTGCAAGCAGTTTCCCTGGTGTCCCTCGACTATTTTCTGACACCAGCCGGCGAAAAATTAGCCGATCGCATAGCCCAAACCGGCGGCATTCTCGGCGGCGTCGCCTATATCAACCCCGACTTAGACAAACAACTCGATCGAGTTTTTGCCTTAGCCAAAGAACGAAATTTAAACATCGACTTCCACACCGACGAAAACGACGATCCAGATTCAGTAACACTGCGGGAAGTCGCAAAAACCGCCACCCGTCATGAATTTGGGGGTCAAATAATCTGCGGACACTGCTGTAGTTTAGCCGTACAACCGTCAGATTTAGTAACAGAAACTCTGGAATTAGTCAAGGAAGCAAATATTGGCATTGTCAGCTTGCCGATGTGCAACCTTTACCTGCAAGATCGAGAATCTCAGCATACACCGCGCTGGCGGGGAGTGACACTCCTGCACGAACTCAAAGCAGCCGGAATTCCCGTTGCAGTTGCTAGCGATAATTGTCGCGATCCGTTTTACGGATTTGGCGACCATGATGTTTTGGAAGTCTTTAATATGGCAGTCCGCATCGCTCATTTAGATAGGCCTTATGGAGACTGGCCCTGTGCAGTTACAAAGACTCCAGCCGATTTAATGGGATTGCCGAATTTAGGACGAATTGCAGTGGGTTTACCTGCTGATTTGATTTTGTTTAAGGCGCGGAATTTCAGCGAATTGTTATCTAGAGCGCAGGGCGATCGTACAGTTTTGCGGCAGGGCATTAAAATTGATACAACTTTGCCCGATTACCGCGAACTAGATGATTTGTTACGAATTTAAATCTGACATTTTGCACCAATATCAAGAACAGGCAAGATGCCTGTTCCACAAAAGATGAAGTTTCTTTGTACTCGTTACTAGGCTCTGCCTGGTAACGTATATCTGGAGGATCTGCCTCCAATTTTCCTGGCCGTAATGCGAGGCAGAGCCTCTAAATCTCGGTTCCCAGGCAGAGCCTAGGAACCAGTTAAACAGGCACTATAAATTATCAACCAACGTCCCTTCTCTTTTCTTCCTTCGCGTCCTAGCGCTTACGCGCGGCTTCGCCTAACGCGTCTTCGCGTTTCGTTCAAAAAAATATCTTTCACCAAGCATTTAGCATGGCTATCTTGTCAACTTGCGACTAATTTGATATAAATATAAAAGCTAATTTTATTGAGGATATTTTAAGTGAAAGCAGTTATTTTATTGTCGGGAGGGCTGGATTCCTCAACAGTTTTGTATCAAGCCAAAGCCGACGGCTGCGAGTGTTACGCTATTTCCTTTGACTACAAGCAAAGACATCGGCGGGAGTTGGAATCAGCAAGGGCGATCGCACTTGCGGCAGCGGTTAAGGCACATCAGATAGTAAACTTTGACCTGACGCTTTGGGGCGGTTCAGCATTGACGGATAATGAGATGGAATTGCCGATCGATCGCACTCTGGGAGAAATGTCTCAAAACATCCCCACTACCTACGTTCCAGCTAGAAATACAATCTTTCTCAGCTTTGCCCTCGCCTACGCAGAAACCCTAGAAGCCGATCGCATTTACATCGGTGTCAACGCTTTAGATTATTCTGGATATCCCGACTGCCGCCTCGATTACATCCAAGCCATGCAGGAAGTATTTCGGTTAGGAACAAAGCAGGGCAGAGAAGGAAATGCTATTAATATTATCACACCTTTAATCGAACTTAAAAAGACAGAAATTATTCAATTAGGCAACCAATTAGGAGTACCTTGGGAGCAAACTTGGTCTTGCTACGCAGGCGGGGAAAATGCCTGCGGCGTTTGCGATTCTTGTCGGTTGCGGCTGGCGGCTTTTGAGGAATTGGGGCTGAAAGATCCGGTGCCTTATGCTTAAACAGTATTCCGACTCGGCGGTTGAAAGCGTTCCTCCATAAACTCTCGTCCCTCTCTAAGAGACTAAAGAATAAACGGGGTGGCTAACTCAGATTTGGTATAAAAAGTTGCGCTATTTCGATCGCCCTTTTCATCAAAATCTTAACTAGAAAATTTCGCCACACCACTCAACCCGCTATTCTTTCGCCCTTTTCCCACAACTTCCTCATCCGCTGCTGCAACTGCACTCAAAGCTCGATCGCCCGCAGCCCCTTCCAACAAGTGAATTTGAAGTTGATCCAACCGCGGCCCGGAGACAGAAACAACCGTAAGTTCCACATTTTCGCCCCGCCAAACTTCCCCAGCAGCCGGCATTCTTTGCAATTGATAGCTTAGAAAACCTCCGATTGTCTGATATTCGTCAGTTACTGGCAAATCCAAATTCAATATTTGATTCACATCATCTAAATTTAACTGCGCTTGCACTAAAAAAGTGCGATCGTCCAATACTTGCAAAGCAATTTCTTTGCTGTCGGGCGACTCGTAGCTGCGGCCGATAATTTCGGCAATCAAATCCCTCAGTGTTACTAACCCGGAAATGCCACCAAATTCATCAACTACGATCGCAATTTCTTCCGACGAACTCTGCATCAAAGGCAGCAGTTCCCCCAGCAGCATCATCTCCGGCACAAACCTCACCGAACGCATCCAAGGTACAATTGGCGTGTCGGGAGAGAGCAAACCTTCAGCTAGAGGTTTCGCAAGTTGTTTGAAGCCAATAATGCCGATAATGTCGTCTAAAGAATCTCCCGTCACGGGATAGCGGGAATGGTTGGAAATCGCCATTTCGTCGAGCAAATTTTGAAAGGTTGCCGTCTTCGGAAGTGCGACAATGCTAGGCCTCGGCACCATTACTTCTTGTACCCAAACTTCGCCAAATTCAAAGACGTTGTTGAGCAATTCTCGCTTTTCTGCTTCCAAGCCGCTGGATTCGCTGGAGGTAGCTATAATTAATTGCAGTTCTTCGGGCGTAACCGGCCGATGCCTTAGATCGTATTCGATGCCCGCAAACCGCAAAAGCGATCGAGTAGATTGATTGAGAAACGACACAAAAGGCTTGAACACACGGGCAATCAATAAACTCGGAGGCCCTAAAGTTCTGGCTAGCTGTTCGGAATACAGCAACGCTACTGATTTGGGAAAGAGTTCGCCCAGTACGATTTGCAGGTAAGCTAGCAACAAAAAAGTTACTATTGATATGCTAAAAGAATGGGCGATCGCCGACTTGATGTAAATTGGCAGTGGCAAATAGCCGATCGACATTCGGACTAGCACGGCGATCGTACTTTCCCCAATCCAGCCGAGAGCTAAACTAGAAAGAGTGATTCCCAACTGCATTGTCGAGAGCAATCGCTCAATACTTTGCTGCAAAGATTGCACAGTTAAAGCTGCAACGTCGCCAGATTCAACTAACTGATTGATGCGCGATCGGCGTACCGTCACCATCGAAAACTCAGCCGCCACAAAAAAAGCATTAATCGCAATCAGCAACAGCACTGACAGCAACCGCGACAGCACCTCTGTCAAACTCATCGCGGGTAAATCAGATATCTCCTGCACTCTCGCCCCTAAAAGTGACACAATGCTCCCTAAAAAAACTTTCTCGATCGAACCTGAGAATCCGTCTGCAGGTTTGGTCTTCTTTTATTTTACTTTGCCACTGGAATGCCAGATATTTGCAACTGAAGTTTTTGACCTGGATAATCTGTCAGCGTCAGCGAAACTTCCTTAGCATTTTCCAGCAAAGCTGTGGGAATACTCACCGTACCGTAAAACACCTGCCCGTTGGGGGGGAGTTCCGAGGGCAAATCCTCGGCTGTCGCGCTTAGGGCCCGGCCACGATCGTCAGTGACGTTCAAGAAGCTGTAGAGAAACCTCACAGCTTGGGAGCCCTCATTTTTCATACTCACGTCTAGCAGCATGGAATTGTTGCGCTGACTGGCCGCGCTCACTTCCAGGGTTATTCCCCCGTCGCGACTGTTCAGGGGAAACTTGGCGCTGGCATTTTGTGCAGCCGGTTTTTTGGCCGCGGCTGGTTTAGAGCTTGCCTTGTCTGTTTTAGTATTTGCTTGAGCCGTTGTTTTTTCTGGATCGCGACCTTCTACCCGTGCTTTGACGGTTGTGAGAATGTCTTTTTCTTTCAAAATGCTCACTTGGTCTTTACTAGCCGTCGTTCCAGGCTTGCCGCTGCCAGCATTGTTGCTGGGACGAACATCGGGTTGAGTCGTTCCTTGCAAGGCTTCGCGACCTATAGTAAATCCCCAAACAGAACTCGTCACGCCTGCTCCAAACATCAGAGCCAGCAGAATTAGAGTCAGCACTACCGTCGAATTCACTGCCATTGCCTATAAGAAGTTTATGCCGAGTCCTAGAAACTGCTTTGTCCGGTCGATCGGCTTGCCTAACATTGGCTAACAGGCGATCGGGACTCAGCAGATCTAAAGATTTTGATTTTTGTTCTCTAGTTCTAGCACGGACTGAGAAATTATGTTATAATTCATTTTGAGTTAGATCGAAGAAATCGATTTAACGGCAGTTGGCCGAGCGGTTTAGGCAGCGAACTCATAATTCGCCCCAGGCAGGTTCAACTCCTGCACTGCCGATTTAAAATCAATCACGACGCTCCCCCCCGTGAACCCAAAACCGGGTTTCTTCCCTCGACGCATGGGAGGCGAGAAACCGGGTTTCTACGAATTTTTACGTTGAGTAACGATAAATATACGTAGAAACCAGGTTTCTGAGGTCGCAAATGCGATCGCTGCAAACTAGACATTCGATCGATCGACTCCTTGCTGAGATATCTTGGCTCCACGCGCGTCGATCGCACTTGCGACCTCAGAAAATTATGATTCCGATGCCAACGGAAACGATAAGTAGATCCACCTAATTAAACGAAAAATACGGATCGCGCTCAAGCTTGCTGTGTAAGTCTTCTTCCTTCTTCCTTCTTCCTTCTTCCTTCTTCCTTCTTCCTTCTTCCTTCTTCCTTCTTCCTTCTTCCTTCTTCCTTCTACTTATCAACCCTTAATTAACTCCACTCCGTCGCGCCCGTCGAGTTCTTGAACGTAAACCTTAACTTGTTCTTCCTTTGCAGTCGGCAACTTTTTACCCGTAAAATCCGGCTGAATCGGTACTTCTCGGTGGCCGCGATCGACTAATACCGCTAACCAAATTTTCTCCGGCCGCCCGTAATCATTTACCGCATTCAAAGCCGCTCGACTCGTTCTGCCTTTATATATAACGTCATCTACCAACACCACAGTTTTGCCCGTCAAATCGAAAGGAATTTCTGTTTTAGCCGGTGTCCGCATCGCAACTCGATCCAAGTCATCTCGGTAAAAGGTAATATCCAAAGCGCCCACGGGTACTTTGACTTGTTCGAGAACTTCAATTTGATCGGCCAAAATTTGAGCTAAAGGCACTCCTCTACTATGAATGCCCAACAGCACTAACTCCGAGGGGTTCCCTGATTTTTCGACAATCTGGGAAGCGACGCGGGTGAGAGTGCGCCTCACTTCATCAGGCGATAAAATTTGGATAATTTTAGTCATTGGTTGCTGCGAGCTAATTGTTGGCTGTTGGCATATCGAACAATTTGAGATTTGAGATTTGAGATTTGAGATTGACTTGACAGATGAATCTGGGGGTTTGAACAAAGGTCAAAACTTTTTTTGCTGCTGTCGGTGGCGGATCTCTGTCTTCTGCAGGACTTACCCCGAACGGATGAAAAGCAGATGCTGCGATTGCTTAGCCGAGGACGAACAATCACAGAAATACGTTATTTATGCCTGCTGGACTGTTCTAGTGAGGTCATAAGTTAGTGGCTCAAACCTAATAAGGTATAAAAAAGCAATGATAGTCCCAACCAAATCAGAAAGCAATACCGAGTTAATTGCAATGCTTGGCAAATTAGCGGCGCTGCGATCGGGTGAATCGGCTCGCCTAACAGCGGTTTGTGTTTGATAACTCCGCGATAGGAATTGGTACCTCCTAGTTGTACTCCCAAGATGGCGGCGTAAACGCACTCGCTCCAACCGGAATTGGGGCTGGCATCTTTAACAGCATCTCTCTGACAAATCTGCCAAATGTAAATCGGTTTGCCAGATATAAGGGCTAAAGTAATCACTGTTAGCCGGCAAGGAATCCACGTCAGCACGTCTTCTAGTTTGGCGCTAAACCATCCTAAATCTGTGTATGGCGCTTCTTTGTAGCCGATCGTAGAATCTAATGTGCTGGCTGCTTTGTAAGCGATCGCCAAGGGGACTATAGCACTCGCCCACATCGAGTTAGGATCGATCGGCGAACCCGTAACACTTAATAATAGATGCGGCAGAGCGAACCCAAGTAAGGCATAAAATAGCGGTGCTGTCACGCCATCGACTGCATTCTCTGTTACAGTTTCTAACACTGCTCGCAGAATTTCCGGCTCGGATAAGTTTTCGGTATCCCGGCCGACGTAAAGGCTCAACCTTTCTCGCGCCTTGACTAAATCTCCAACATTTAAAGGTGCTAGCACATCCTCTGCTGCGGCCCTTAAACTGCGACCTGCAAAACAGCTTGCCAGCAAAATGGTCTGTATGGCAATACCTAAAAGAGGATGCACCCAACTAGCAGCTTGGACGATCGACCAACTGACAGTATAACTGCCTACAATCAGCCCGATCGCTAGTATTGTGCCAGCACCTCGTAGCAGCAGTTTGTGCTGAGTGCCAGCGGGACGATCCTCTGCTTCAGGCATTTTGCCTGCGGGATTCTTCCATATATTAAAGACAAGTCGAGTATAGCGGTCGATCGCCCAACCCATCGCCTGTACGGGATGCGGCCAACCCCAAGGATCGCCGATCGAATAATCCAACACCGCAGCTAAAATCAAAACAGGAAATTCATCCGGCATCATTATATATTGTGTCAAACTTGATAGTCCGTCAATCGATTTTAGATTTTAGATTTTAGATTTTAGATTAAAGAATTGAAGAAAGCGACCCCACCGATCAATCCGCGAGCTGGCGATGGGGAGCGAGGAGCTTTTTTCTCGCTCCGTCCTGAGTCTGCGAAGGAATGAATCCGGGGGCCCGAACCATCTTCCTTGAGTGTCAGAGCAGGAGCGATCGCCCGATAGAGCAGATTTTAACTCCTGCTACCCTTGCGGACTTTGATTTTTTGAGGGGCGATTTTATAGTAGAAGGAAGAAGGAAGAAGCAATAAAGACAAGGGTTTGAGCAATTCAAAACCTCATCATCATCAGGCCTGGTTGCTATAACTGCTGAGATTACTTTAGTCGCGGAGCAAGTGTACGTTCTCCTCCCAATTAACACCGTCAAAGGGTAGAATCTCAAAGTGTTTGATGGCATCGTCGTCAAGACAGCGGACGTTGACATCGAATTGATCGGGATGCGAGCGGGGGCGATAGAACGAGTGAATGCCGCAAATTCCGCAGAAAGTATGTTGAGCAGTTCCTGTATTAAATGTATAGGTGGTCAAAACATCTTGGCCACTGAGCAAGGTAAAACGTTCCGGCGGCACAATGAGGTGCAAAAATCCCTTCTTTTTGCAGATAGAGCAGTTGCAATCAGATGCTTCGTGTTTGTCAACGGCGACACGGAAGCGGACAGCTCCGCAGTGACAGCCACCAAAGTAAGTAACAAGTGTTGCGTCCATGTGTGCTTGCTGGCGATCGAATGAATGAACTTACCATTTAAATGATAAAGCTAGTTTCTTCCCCAAGAGCCGCTTGCCAACTGCGGACATCATAGTATAAGTCTTCGAGGGAAATACTGTACAGCGCTTCGGCAAGTTTTTTGTGCAATCGGTTCCACAAACTGAATGTTACCCAGTCCTCTGCTTGCGTCGCGTCGGGAAAATGTCGAGGTAAAGGTTCAATAGTTTCACCTACAGCCTCTAAGATTTGTCCTAAAGAGATTTGAGCTGGCTGGCGGGCTAATTGATATCCTCCTTGGGAACCCCGAACAGATTGGACTAAACCGGCTCGTCGCATTTCAATCAGCAATTTTTCTAGATACGGAGCAGGTAACTCCTGTCGCTTCGCTATCGATTTCACCGATGTCGGGCCATAGCGAGGTTGCAAACTTAGATCCAGTAATGCTTTGACACTGTAGTGTCCGCGTGTGGTTAACTTCATGGGATTTTAAGAGCGGGGCAAATATTCAGCTAGCTGATAGCTGATAGCTTATGCTACCGAGTTTAGAGATTACTCGCACCGGCTGCAGCTACTCCTCAAGAAAGACTGCAGGTTGTTAAAAATATTTAGATAATAGTGGTTAACAATTGAGCCGATCGGTGTAATATGGTTTTACGACCAGCTATAAAGCTAAAGTTTCTTGGTCAAACCAAAAACCCACCGAGAAAAAATCCGTACACCAGTTGAATATTTCAGGACTCAGTAAATGGCTAAAAAGAAAAATATCGAACCCCTTGAAGGCGAAGATCTGATCAAAAAGGTCAAAGACCTAGAGAACCTTACCAAGGAAGAAAAAGCTAGAGCCTGTGGCTACTACACCGTTACCAAGAACGGCGTAGAACGGGTCAACATGATGAAATTCCTGAATGCGCTGATTGATGCAGAAGGCATTCAGCTAGACGGGAAGCAAAACGGCAATGGACGCGGCGGACGCTCTGCCAGCTATCGGATTAGCGTTCAATCTAACGGCAACTTACTGATTGGAGCCGCCTACACGAAACAGATGGAACTCCAGCCAGGAGATGAATTTGAAATCTCTCTGGGACGCAAGCACATTCACCTGCGCCAAATCGATCGAGAAGAAGAAGAATCCTAGGCTTTTACGACTTGCTTTGACTTCTTGCTTGAACAGGTTGGTTTGACTTCAAGCATTGACTGCAAGCAGAGAGTTGGCTCTGAAATCTTTCTGTGAGCCTAAAAAAGTATGGCTTCTATAGATGGCAATGGCTCGACAAAAGCCACTGCCACCACTTTATATTTTCCGAGAATACCTATTCTCGCCCCTCGCTATATCCGTTTGGACAAGCGGGGGATTTTCCGCGTACCTGTTGAAGAGAAGTTCGGCAAGGGATTGTGCACCGGATGTAACGGATGTAACGCATGGATGTTCACCAAGGGATTGTATAGCGGATTTAACGGGTGAATGTTGAGTTTCGATGGTCGAGGTTCGAGGCAAGGGGAGCATCTCATATTTGTAAAAACACTCTTCTGGCTCCTTCCTTCTTCCTTCTGACTCTTTTCTCCTGACTCCTGACTCCTAACTCCAATTTCTAGCGGAGGGCTGCTTTCATTGAGATGCTCCCCCAGGCAAGAAGCAGGTTAGGTTGAGCTACGAAACCGAACAAAGCAAGAAAATAGCGGAGGTATTCTCACGAGCTTCCTCATTTATCCCCAATTATTTAATCTAAAATCTAAAATCTAAAATCTAAAATTGTATAAGTCTCGTGCTTGCTCCTGATTGGTGTCTGTGTGGGAGGTGTTTTGAGGGCAAGGAAACACCTCGATCGCCCGTAAGTGAAATTACAGGCTCCAACAGTTAAAGTGTTAGGGAGCAATTAGTCACCAGCCTATGCCGTTGCCCCGATTCGCGAGTAAAACTTTTCAACACCAAACAAAAATCTCCCTGCGTCGCCTTCTAGTGGCCTCTTTTGTGCTGCAAATCGTCGCAGCAGTTGGGATTGTCGGGTATCTGTCCTTTCGCAACGGAGACAAAGCAGTCGAAGAGCACGCCGAGAAATTGATCGCCCAGACGGGAAAGAGAGTTGAAGAAAAGCTGATTTCTTTTGTCGAACCTACCCAGTGGGTAAATCAACTTAACGCCTCGGCGATCGAGCGCGGTGAATTAAACTTACAGTTAGAAAAGCCGCAGCCTCGGGGAGAGAAGTTCCGGGAGCATCTCAATGAAAGCAGCCCTCCGCTAGAAATTGGAGTTTTGAGGCAGGAGTTTTGAGGCAGGAGGCAGGAGGAAAGAGGCAGGAGGAAATAGGAAGAACGAAGGAGCCAGAAGAAGTGTTTTTACAAATATGAGATGCTGCCGAAGTTCCTCTGGCAGCAAATGCGATCTTTTAAAAGCATTCAATGGATATCCTTCGGTGCTGAAAAATCAGGAGAATATCTCGGCATTTGGCGCAACCACATCGACAACAGCTTGCCAATTGTCGCAGCTAACAAGTCTACCAACTCTCACAACATATACTAAGCTACAGACAGCCGAGGCACTCGCACCGCTAAATTAAAGGCAGAACCCGGAACCTACGATGCCCGTCTCCGCCCCTGGTACAAAGAAGCTGTCGCAGCTAATAAACCGATTTGGACGAGTATAAAGTTGTTGTAGGGAGCATCTCATATCAATTCCGGTAACACTCATACATGATGGGGAGTGGGGAGTGCTCCGTGGGGAGTGGGGGAATGTGGAATTATTGACCTTGACTTTATCATTCCCACCCAACCGGAAACGATATCAGCAGAGATGCTCCCCGAACCAGGGCTGTTTCATTCTCACCAAAAACGTGAATTTTGACTCTTGTAGTGCCTTTCTTTGCCTACCCCCGACCTAGACGATTCGTTCGGCAGACTAAGAGGGCCGGCACTCTTGGCACGGCCCCTAGGTCGAATCAAACAGCCCTGCTCCCCGAACAGTTATGTTAGCGGCTGCCACAATAGTCATGAGATGGCATAAAATCCTCGTTCAAAGGTCTCTACACTCTGATAATTATCATGCTTGATTTTGCTGCTAATAATTGAGTGTTGGACTTGACTTTTTTGCAGCTAGAGTTAACCCCCCCGATCGCCCTTTTGGTAAGGGGAAATCGAGGGGGTTAACTATTATTTGTCAAGTATCTGAGGCTATTAAGCAGGGTTCGCTTCCGCTCGTCTTTGTAGCAGGCGGGCAATTTCAGCTTTTTCTACAAGTCCGACTAGGACACCGTTTTCGCGAATGACGGGGAGTTCTTGTACTTTGAGTTGTTCTAGGAGGGTGACGACTTCGAGGAGGGATAATTCCGGTTTGACGGTTGTGGAAAATTCGATCGGCTTCAGGAGTTCTTTGACGAAAACTTGGGGCCAAGTTCCGGTAGGAATAGTTTTGAGGTCGTCAAGGTCGATCGCCCCTACCAATTGTCCGGCATCATCTGTTGCCAGGAACCTGCGCCAGGTTTGAGTGCTACCGATCACGTAGTTGTTGGCAAATTCTCTGAGGGACAAGTCTTGGGAGACGATCGGACTTTCGGGAGTCACAGCATCTGCGGCTGTCAGGCCTGCCAGTTGATTTTGGACTGTGGCATATTGGGCAGATTGACCGGCATTTTGCAGTAAGAACCAACCGATTACTAGATTCCAAATATTGCCGAATACGCCTGTAGCAATGGCAATCCAACCAATTATTTGACCGACGCGGCTAGCAAAAATTACACCTTTGTAAGGGTTGCCAGTAATTTTCCAGACGATCGCTTTGAGGATGTTGCCACCGTCGAGGGGCAAACCGGGAATTAAGTTAAATAAGGCTAAAGCTAAGTTGATCGAAGCTAAAAGTCCGACGATGGCGGCTGCGGGGCCTGTGAGACCAGCACCGATGCCTATTGCTGTTAACAAACCGGATAACAATAAGCTGACCAACGGGCCTGCAATGGCTACCCAAAATGCTTCGGCTGGGGTTTTAGATTCTCTTTCTAAATTAGCCAGTCCGCCAAACAGAAATAGCGAAATTGATTTCACGCCAATTCCCTGTTTAATGGCTACCCAACTGTGTCCTAATTCGTGGGCTAAGACGGAAGCAAATAACAGTAAGGCTGTGAATAATCCCAGCATCCAGGGCGCTACGGGGCCCAATGTGGGAAACAGGGCAGCTAGTGCACCGCCGTACTGCCAGGTTACTAAACCCAGAACTAAAAACCAAGATGCGTTGACAAAGAAGGGAATCCCAAACAGGTTGCCGACGCGAAATGTACCGTTCATAATGGCTACCTCTGATTTTACGAATGAGAGGTTTTTCTCTCTGTCTCCTTATCGTAACGAAACGTAACGGCGATGTTAATGCTTCAATTAGGGTGTTATCCGTCTGTCGAGGTTCGGTTTGCGGAATAATCACCGCCGACTGCGGTTTGGCCCGCCAGGGGTTAAAAATCCCTATCTCAAAACGGAAGTTCTCGCTATGAGGGCTCAGGAGTATATCTGTTTTAGTTTTCAGTTTTAGCTAAAGCGCCGAAATCCCCACACTATACCTGTAATTAGGTTAGTGTGGGATGAATAGGCGGGTCAACGTAGGTACGGAGTTGACCAATTAATTTTCTTCGTCACAGATCAATTTATCAACAAATTCTCTGAGACGTTCAGGCCAGTCGGGAACAGCCTTAAGTTTCTCTTTTTGTCCTTCGTAACCTTTGAATCCGATCGTTTCCTTGTCTAGAGGGCGTTTGAGCCGTTTCTTGGCGCCGAATGTATTATTTTTCTGGAATGGCATTGACACGCTTGTTGACAGTAAGTTAACTTACATATAGCATGATCAACAAGGTCTATGGATGAGAACCTCTTACCAGTATCGATTACGTCCAACAAAGTTACAAGCCATTGAGATGGACAGATGGCTGTCAATGATGTGTAGCCAGTATAACTATTTGTTGGCGGATAGGTTTAACTGGTATGAGCAAAACCGTTCTCCCATCAATGCCTGTCCTCTGGTTTGCTACTTACCTCAACTGCGGGACAATCCAGATTACTACAGTCAGAAAAAGACGTTACCTCAACTCAAAAAAACTCATCCTTGGTATGCCGAGATTTACTCCCAAGTCCTCCAAGATGTAGTTAAGCGAGTTAAGGTAACTTTTGATCGTTTCCTCAAAGGTGATAGCAGCGGAAAGCGTAGCGGTAGACCTCGATTTAAACCACGCAGTCGTTACCGCACGTTTACTTATCCTCAAGTTAAAGACGGGTGCTTACAAAATAACTTAATCAACTTACCGATGCTCGGAAAAGTTAAAGTTGTTTTACACCGTGACCTACCTGATGGATTCAAAATCAAAACCGTTTCTCTCACCAAAAAAGCTGATGGGTACTATCTTACGCTCTCCCTAGAAGATTCAACATTCCCTGAAATCAAGGCAGATTTTAATCCAAACAAGATTACTGGAATTGATGTTGGGCTGAAGGAATTTTTGACAACCTCAGAGGGCGAGACTGTTGCAATCCCTCAACATTACCGCAAAACCCAAAAACGCCTACGAACTATCCAGAAGCGAGTCTCACGCCGCAAAAAAGGCAGCAACCGGAGGCAGAAAGCAGTTAAGCAATTGGGGAAGTGTCACAAAAAAATAGCGGACAAGCGTAAAGACTTTCATTTCAAGACTGCTAACGCTCTCTTGAAGAAATATGATGTTGTTGCAGTTGAAGACTTGAATGTCAAGGGACTTGCCCGCACAAAATTGGCTAAATCTGTGTTGGATGCTGGGTGGTCAAACTTCCTGTCGATATTAACAAATAAAGCCGTAAATGCTGGTTTGTTGGTAGTCCCAGTAAGTGCCTATAACACTTCACAAGATTGTTCGAGTTGCGGCGAAAAAGTACCGAAAAAGCTGCATGAAAGATGGCACGATTGCTGCCATTGCGGGTGTAGTCTTGACCGCGATCGTAATGCAGCAATAAATATAAAGAATAGAGCGGTGGGTCATCCCGTTCTTAAAGCTCAGTTAATGTCCGAAGCAATAGCTGGAGTCTCTGAGAAGCCTACACCATACTGTACTCAGTTGGTGTAGGAGTATGTCACCTATAATGACTTACCCTAATAATAGTTTTGGTGCTAATAATTATGCCAGAATCTTTTTTGCTCGGCCGGCTGCTGCTGCAATTCAACAGCGAAGCCGCTGATATTATTACAGACTTATCCGCTGTTGCTTTAACTCCCGATGGCAATTTGTGGGTGGGTTCCGATGAAACGACTTCCCTCGAGCGTTTGTCGCCTGTCGGGCCTCATATTTTTGGAAAACATCAAAGATTTGCGATCGCAGATTTTATCGATCTACCTGGAAAATCCGAAATCGATATCGAAGGAATGGATTTCAGCAGCGATTATCTTTGGCTGGTCGGTTCTCACAGCACAAAACGCAACAAAACTAAAGGCAAAAACGCCGACAAAGACATTGAAAGATTAGCAGAAATCGAGACAGATGTCAACCGTTATTTGCTGGCGCGCATTCCTATGAAAGACGGGATTTTGTGCGAGTCAATTTCCCATTCAGACAATCAAAGGGAACAGAAAGTGGGATGCCTTCAGCGGACAAAAACGGGCAATTTTCTGACAGACGCGCTCAAAGATGACAGCCACCTGGGTCTATATTTATCTGTGCCGATTCCGAGTAAAGAAAATGGCTTTGATATTGAAGGGTTGGCGGTGCGCGGAAATCGAATTTTTATTGGTTTGCGGGGGCCTGTACTGCGGGGGTGGGCGATAATTTTAGAAATAGAAGTTGAAGAGGCAGAACCGGGAGTTTTAAGGCTTAAGGAAATTGGGAAACGAGGGAAATTGTACAACAAACATTTTGTTGATTTGAACGGTTTGGGCGTGCGAGAATTGTGCTGGAACGGGAAAGATTTAATTGTTTTAGCCGGGCCGACGATGACTTTATCTGGGGCGACGAGGGTTTTTCGGTTAAAGGGGATTTTAGGGCGATCGGGCGACAGTATTACTGGGCAAGATGGGGGAGATTTGGAGGTATTGTTTGACTTGCCTTTTAAAGTGGGTACGGACAATGCTGAAGGGTTGAGCCTGTTTCCGTATTTGGGGGAGCAGAATTCGCTGTTAGTTGTTTACGATTCGCCGGATGCGGGGAGAATGGTGGAGAAAAATGCTATTCTTGCTGATGTTTTTAAATTAGGTTAGTAGTAGTAGGGTGCGTCATAACGGGAGATATTTGGGATAATTAATCAGCCATAAACTGACGCACCATGCGATTAGGAAGGTGCGTCTGATGGAATTTTTCCGACAATTAATTAGACATTAACTGACGCACCCTAGAAATTAAGTTAATTGTCGATCGCATCCGTTCGCCGCTGGCTGTAGCGTTTCAATTCATCAATTAAGTGAGTATCGTTAGAAGCTGTTCTCGCGCCCGCTTCCGCCGCCCAGCGCTTCAAATCTTCAATTTGCGATCGCGCGATCGCAGCTAAAGGTACTGTATCCTCGATCGACCTCAAAATATCCTCGGTCATCAAATCCCGGCGCTGTCCGTTGACAAAAGTGCCAAAGGCTCGATACAATCCATCAATTACTACTTGCTCGATTTCTGCACCGCTAAAATTCTCAGCGCGTTTGGCCAAAACTCCCAAATCAAACTCGCGCAATCTAGTCGGCCGCAATCGCTGCAAATGCACTTTAAAAATATCTTGCCGTTCCGATTCTGAGGGCAAATTCAAAAAGAAAATTTCATCAAACCTGCCCTTTCTCAGCAACTCTGCGGGCAAAATCCTGACGTTATTTGCAGTTGCGACGATAAACACCGGACTGGTTTTTTCCTGCATCCAAGTAATCAAACTGCCGAATACCCGGCGCGAAGTTCCCGAATCGCCGTCGCTACCGCTAATAATGTTGCCGAAGGCTTTATCTATTTCATCGATCCACAATACGCAAGGTGCGATCGCCTCTGCTAATTGTATCATTTGCCTGACGCGGCTTTCGCTTTCCCCGACCACGCCGCCAAACAATCTCCCAGTATCCAACCGCAACAGCGGCAAACGCCATTCTGAGGCTATTGTTTTCGCAGATAAAGATTTGCCCGTTCCTTGAATTCCTACTAACAAAACTCCTTTAGGATTCGGTATGCCGTAGCGACGCGCTTCGTCAGTAAAAGCATCTTGCCGCATTTTTACCCACTGTTTCAAATTCTCCAAGCCGCCCACACTTTTTAGGGATTCTCTGGAGTTAAAAAACTCCAAAATTCCCGTTTGGCGAATTGCTTGCTGTTTTTCCTCCAAAACTCCGTCAATATCTGACTCGTTAATTTGCTGTTTGGCGGCCAAAGCTTTAGCCAAAACCCGCCCGATTCTAGCGCGGCTCAAACCCTGACAAGCTTTAACCAACTGTTCCCTTGCTAAACCGCTAACTTGCAACTGTTGTGGCTTTTCCACAACGTGGGAAATTAAACTGTCGATTTCTTGCACGTTGGGCAAAGGAAAATCAATTACTGTTACTTCTTCTTTCAATTCCTCCGGCAATTCCAGCGTGTGAGAAGTAAGAACTATAGTTTTTTTGCTGCGCTTCAATTCCCGCGTTAAATTCCGCAATTCTCGCACTACCGGCGCATTTTTATCGCTGTATGGATATTTCAAAACAGGGTGCAAATCCCGCAGAACAAATATGGTATATTCTTCAACAGCAGTTTTGCTGACGCGATCGAGCGCCGCCATTACCGAACCTTTCCCAGAACCGTTATCCTCCCAGCCACGCACGAGATCCCAGAACAACACCCGGCGCGGGGGAGTTACTTGCAGCGCTACTTGGGCAATTACGGCTTCGACCGGTTCCTCCTCCGCGCCGACAATGTACAGCAGCGAATAGCGGGCGCGAATCATCAAATCTAGTCGCTTTACCAGTGCCTCGAAATGGTTATTTTTACTGCCATCGACGGCATCATTTTTTCGGGCTTTAGGGTAATTTTCTGTCATTTTATTTGATATCTTAGATATATATTCAACTTTATTATTAAATATTTTGTTTGCAGTCAGGACTTTAGTCCTTAAAAAGGATTTAACCGCACTAAAGGTTGGTAGTAAGGACTTTAGTCCTTAACAAGTATTTAGCCGCACTAAAGTCCGTACTGCCAACGTTAAAATTATAACAGAATAGTACGCAATTGGCTATTTAGGCACTTTTCGAGCTTGTTTCACCATTTCAATGAGAGTGTGGTGAGCATCTTCGGCGTCTTTTAAAGTGCGATCGAAATTTACTCTAACAGGCACTGTTTCGTCGTTGACTTTAGCGGTTAAATCCATGCCATTTGCATCAATAGCGAGCATTTGAGCTTCCGTTGCCTGCGGTTGGTCGCCAAATGCTTGAGCGTACAGCACTACAGCACTAGCGTGGTCTTCGTTCATGTGAGTGCAGATGCGATCGCTAATCTCAGTAGAAAACGGTTCTGACATGGGGAGATTCCTCAGATGCAATATCGATCGATTGTACTGCGATCGGTACAAAGATTTCAACCGCTATGAATTGCATCAAGAGTTATGAGTGAGAGAAAAGGAGGAAGAAGCAAGAACCCGAAGACAATAACATCGAGTCCTTCAGTAATTCATCAATTCCTAATTAAACCTAATTAGCGAGATAATTAGTAAGATTAATTCCACCCTTGCCACGGGTTAACTTCAAGCACCCCAGAGGGTTTGAACACTACCTTAAATTGACTAAAAAGCTTTGGTTTACGATCAGCTTTACGACTGGAAGGAAGAGAAGTTTCTTGGAGAAAATCAACCGCTTCTTGGTTCAGTGGCTGATAATCTATAATTCCCCCTTCTTCATCCACGGCAACCCGATAAACTAATGAAGTGTTGAAGGTGGGAGTCGAGCGCCAACTATTGTCAATTTGGTCGTAAACTTTCCGGTTCAACTGTGCAATTTCACCGGGCGAGATAATGTCAGAAGATGTTGCCTCTACCTCTGGCGCAGGAGAGTTAACCTGAGTCGCAAGCGGGACAGGTACAGGCCAAAGCTTAATAGTTTCATCTGCGCTACCGCTGGCTAAAACAGGATTTTGAGAACTAAAAGCGACAGACCAAACAGGCTTAGAATGAGCCGCAAAATTTGTCATCAGTTCGCCTGTTTTCAATTCCCACAGCTTGATAGTTTTGTCGTAGCTGCCACTAGCTAAAGCCTGTCCATCCTGGCTAAAAGCAACTGACTGCACCGGGCCGGAATGCCCTGTTAATGTATGCAGAACTTTGCCATTTGTAAACTGCCACAGCTTAACAGTTTTATCCCCACTGCCACTCGCTAAAGTTTTGCCGTCAGGACTAAAAGCAACTGATTCCACAGACCCGGAATGCCCCGTCAGCGTGTAATTGCCGCCATCCTCAAGCCACAAAATCTTGATAGTTCCATTCTCGCTGCCGGTTGCTAAAATTTTACTGTCCGCGCTAAAAGCGACAGATTGAATCCAGTCTGTATCGGGAAGTGTGCCCAGTAGTTTCCCATCGGGAAAACTCCACACTTTTACAGTTTTGTCGGTACTTCCAGAAGCGAGTAACCTTCCATCAGGACTGATACTTATTGCCTTGACATCATCCGCATGACCTTTCAAGGTATTGATGAGTATGCCAGTGTTGAGATTCCACAATTTAATCCGGTTATCCCAACTCCCGCTAGCGAGAAGATTGCCATCAGGACTAATGGCGAGGGATTCAATTGCATCGGTATGTGCTTTTAAGGTGTAAAGTAATTCGCCGGTTTGCAAGTTCCAGATTTTGATAATGCCGCCATAACTCCCGCTGGCTAAAGTTTTGCCGTCTGGACTGAGTGCGATCGCGTAAATCCACCCTGAATTATCTTTAAAACTGCGAGAATATTGAGTGAACAGCCCCGATTTAAACTGCGATACAGTTGTTTTCAATTCCGGAAGCGACCTAGACCAGCCGATGCCCGCCGCAGTTACAACTGCTGTTAGTGTCCAGGCTGCTGAAGCTTTCCATTTAATTGCTTTTGATATCATAAATATGGCCTCCACCACTCACTTTATGTAAAATAAATTTCCAGATTTCCAGCCCAGAAATTGATAGAAGAAGATTTTTATGCTGCATTCTACCTTTGAGAAATGCTATCCAATACTCTTGTTATCACTGTTACTTTGCCTTCTGTTGGCTGAGGTTTTTGTTGTTTAGATTGGCGCTCAATCAAGACTCGACCGAGGAATAAAACTATTGTGGCGGTTATAGCTGCAATTCCAACAGGCGTTAAATATGTCCAGTGACCGGCCATTTTATCCCAGATATGCCAGGTTACTAAAAACATAGCAAGGTAAGTGAGACTCTGCAATTTTTTCCAATTTTTCTTGAGCCTTTTCACACTCCAATCATTAGACGTGATAGCCAAAAGAGTAAAAATAATGAATGTGGCTACTCCCTGGAAGTAAACAAAATAAGTTTTGATATCTTTGATATCAAAGTTTCTTTGTTTGAAAAATATGAATCCGTGAGCTACAGCTAAAAAGAAAGAGATCAGACCAATGAAACGGCGATTTTTCAGCAGCCATTGGGGAAAGCCAGTTTTTTTTGTGAGAGGGAAAACAATTCTCAAATTTGTGGGAAGCAGTGTCAGAATATAGCCTGCTAAGGCCGCGAATCCCAGGAGACTCGCCTGAGAAAAGGTATCTAAATCCATCGTTGAAAGTTGCATAACTTACTCTAATTGCTAAGGAAGTAAACTCCAAATATGCCGGACTCTTCCGTACTTAGTGTGCCAAATTATTAGTTTTCTGGTGTCCTACACCATAGCTGGCTAGGATTTCAAGGCAATCGCCCCGAGTTGAGCAAGTTGCCCGCAAGCGGATGTAAATAATCTCAAAGCGTTACCTAGCAAAGCCTTGAGGCTAAAGTGGAAATTATTTACCACACTAAGGACGAAATAGCAATATGCCGAGAGTAGCATTTTAAAATCGACCTGTCAATTAAGTTTGAAGTTTAGAAAAAGTCTTCGCCAAAATAGCTGGTTAAAAGTTGAGTTTTTAGCTATAAAAAAAGGCCAGAATTAGCTGACCTTGGGTTGAGGAGATTACCTGAACTTTTGGCTAGGTATCGCGCCCAACTACAAACTGGTTATACCCCCTTTCGATAACAGAGGACTGATGTTCTCGCTACAAACTGCACAGCCTAACTAAAAGAGCCAGGGTCAAACGGCAATTCATCAAACCGCGAATCAATATCAGCCTCAGAATTCGCCACAGGGGAATTAGCGCGAGATGCCGGCGGCTTTGCTGAATGCACGTTTGCTACTGATAACTTGGCCGCAGGTTCCGATTTCTGTAAATTAACTAACGGTAACTCCCCGCCATTTTCTCCATTTTTGCTCGTTTGATTCCACATCATCATTCCCAACAAACCATCAACCAAACCGCCACCGCTACCGTTGCCTGTTACCGCAACATCCGGCACAACTCGCACGTTGCGATCGCCTATAATTTGCATTAACTGCAAAGCCGTATAACCCGAACCTCCCAAAGCCACAACACCCGCGCGATAAGCTTCAGCTTGAGCATTTCCCTTCACCCGAATCGACTCAGCTTCGCCTTGAGCTTGTTTAACCTGAGAATTCGCTTTCAACTCAGAAATCTTCACGCCTTGTTCCGATTTCACCATCTCTTGTTGAATCTCAGCCAGCGCCGTTTCCCGCACCAATTGTTGCCGCTGAGTTTGTGCTAATTGCTGCACCTCATAAGTCTTGCACTGTTCCTCAGCAATTTTGCGATCTGTTTGAGTTTGCATCAACTCTGCCGGCGGCAAAATATCCCCGATTAAAGTATCAATTGCCTGCACGTCGTAGGTACGCAAAGCTGCTTTGATATACTCGGCGGCTTCCGCTTGCCTGCCGCTTCTTGCCGAGAGAAAATCTAATACAGAATAAGCTTGAGCCGAATTGCGGAAATAATTGCCAATTGTCGGCTGCAAAACGTGGTCTACTAAATTCTGCATCGAACCGACGCGAGAGATAACTTTCGGAGCATCCAAAGCGCCGACGTGAATAATCTGAGCTACTTCTAAATCAAAGGCAAAGCCGTCTTGAGAACGCACGGTTAAAGACGAAAGTTTAGAATCGTAACTGTGCCTTTCTGTTTTGCCAGACCAATTCAATACTATATTAGTAGTCGGCACTAACTCTACTTTCAAAATGCGAGTATTCAGCGGATGTTTCCCCGGATAAAGGGGAGTTACCCAAACGCCTTTATTGCCGACATTTACTAAATTTCCGTGGGTGAAAGCAGCGCCGCTGACATCTTCTGAGGTTTTGCCGACATAAGAAATAACCGCGCCGACATAGCCGATCGGGATTTCGGTCATCGGCACTTGTTCCACCCCGACAAACCAAGGATTTAAATTCCAAGAACCGGAAAGCAAAACCTGTTCCTGCAAACCGCGCCGCCCGCCGCCGCTGATAAATTTCTGCGCGTTTTGGAAGTTGTCGTGATTGGGAATAATCGGCCCTGCAATTTCGCCATCTTGGATCGGAACGCCGTCATAAGTTGTCACAACTCCCACTTTATCGGGAGCAATTTTGTACAGTTTCAACTGTTCCGCTGTCATCCCGTGTTTGGGAGCATTAGCTGCTGTAATTACCGTAAATAATGCCGTATTTATCCGATAGCTGCCGCCCGTCAGAATGCCGAGTTGGCGACCTTTTTCGCCACCGCTTTTAAGAAATTTGCGAGCATCTTGAAAATTGTCGCATTCTGTGATTTTGCCGAGGATGCGCTGCGGCGGAATCGACTCGCCTGCGGCGGCGATAATTAAAGCAATTTCACCTTGGGGAACTACAGTCAGAGACTCTTTGCGAACGTTGTACTGCAAAGGCCAATAACCCCAGTGCCAACCGGGGGGCAAAGTATCAGCTTGATATCCAGCTTCTCCGTTTAAGGCAATTAAATCTCCGGGCGGTAAAGATTTGCCGCCGAAGCTAAACTTTTTACTGACAATGCCAACTTCACGATCGCCAATTACCACCAATCCGCCAAAAAATAGTGGCAGCACCAGAATAATTATCATACCGCCGATCGCGATCGGGATAAATCCCCCCGGATCGAGCTGCATTGTCTGCACCGGAAGAGTGCTGCGTAACTGCCCTAGCTGCAAGCTAGAATCAGGTTTTGCGGCTAGCTGAGTCGAGGTTTGATTTGCGGGGGGGATATTGCTAGCGGCTAATACCGGCGAGGGTTTCAAACTGGTTATTGCACTGAGGGCTAAAGACGCCGAAACAGCCGCTGCAAACTGTTTTAAAATGCGGACTTTGACTTGAGACTTGGACAAAAATGAATAAAGCATTTTTTTGATGAGGGCTAATTTGTCCTAGGAATTCCAGCTTAGCCTTACTAAAAAGTTTTTACATAAAACTTAAGGTCTTATTTATCATTATTTGCCGTCATAATAGTCATATTTATCAGTAACAAAAATACCCCTCATTAAACTACAGGCTGACAATCCCCCGTTTTAATGCGGAAATCGCGGCCTGCGTGCGATCGCTAACTCCCATTTTGCTCAAAATATTGTTGATGTGAAACTTGACGGTGCTTTCGCTGATGTGCAAAACCTCACTAATCTCGCTGTTGCTTTTACCCGCGACTATGAGGCGGATGACTTCTAATTCGCGATCGCTCAATTCAGGGCCACTCAGGCGATCGGCTAACTTAACACCCACTGCCAGCGGAATGTACTTTTTACCCTCAAAAACTGCCCGAATTCCTGCTAAAAGCTCCTCTGGTTCCGCATCCTTCAGCAGATAGCCCTTAGCGCCTGCTTGCAATCCGCGATAGATGTTTTCATCGCCGTCATAAGTCGTCAGCACCACAATCCGGGCGCTGGGAAACTCCGCACAAATCGCAGCAATGGCGGCGACTCCATCCATCACCGGCATCCGCCAATCCATCAGCGTTACATCGGGCTGATGTTGGCGAAACATTGTCACAGCTTCTTCGCCGTTGCTTGCTTGCGCTACAACTTTAATATCTGATTCCTGCTCCAGCAGCGCCACTAAACCTTGCCGCACAATATAATGATCGTCGGCAATTAAAACGCGAATAATATTTGATTGGTTAATCATGTTTACCCTGTTAATTTTATCAAAAAAAACTGAAGCTCTCACTACAAACTTACTATGTATGGTGCGAAATGTGCACCTTACTTTACTGGCAATTAACTGAAACTATAACTTCTGTTCCGTTTCCGGGGCTGCTGTTTACAATTAGCTGCGCGTTAATGCGATCGGCGCGTTCTCTCATTCCCAATAAACCAAAGCCATTCCTAAAACCTATACTTTCCGTATCAAAGCCCTGTCCGTTGTCTTGCACCCGCAAAATAAACTTGGATATTTCGTAAACCAACTCAATTTTTATCGCCGTAGCTTTGGCATATTTGAAAGCATTTGTTAATGCTTCCTGCCCGATACGCAACAGATTATTTTCTACCTCTAATGGTAGGGAATATGCCGTGCCAACCACTTCCAAAATAGTGCGCGTATCAGTATCTGATGACATTTGTTTAGCAATTTGGTTGAGAGCGCTATACAAATCGCCATCTTCTAACAGTTGCGGGCGCAAAGATTCTACGGAGCGCCGCGCTTCACCAAGGCCACATCGAGCCAGTTCGCAGACTGTTTTCATGTGTACTTGTGCTTGTTCTGGATTGGCTACTATTACCCGTTCTGCAGCTCCCAAATGTATGATAATGCCTGCAAAAGTTTGCGCTAAAGTGTCGTGAATCTCCCGCGCCAGGCGGTTGCGCTCTTCGAGAATATTTTGGTCTATGAGTTGTTTAGACATCCTTCTCAGACGCAATTGATTTTCGACGCGAACTAAAACTTCTTGTTGTTGAAAAGGTTTGGTAATGTAGTCTATTCCGCCCACAGAAAATGCTTTTACTTTATCAAAAATTTCTTGCAAAGCGCTGATAAAAATTATTGGGATATTTTGAGTTTTCGGAGTAGATTTGAGCTGCTCGCAGACTTCGTAGCCATCCATGTGAGGCATCATAATATCCAGTAAAATTAAGTCTGGTAAGTTGGCATTGATAAAGTTAAGAGCTAATTTCCCACTGGGAGCCAGGTGAACTTTATACCCAGCCGCCGATAGTATCCCGCTTAAAAGTTTTAAGTTCTCAGGACAATCATCAATAACTAAAATACTTTCTTGGCAGGTAAAACTGAGGTTTTTGTTCATGTCTCATCCCTCAATGTGTGTATTAAATTTAGCAACTGTTCGTACTGAAAATTTTTAATGCAAGCTGCGCTCGCCCTAGCTAAGGGCTGATTGATTTCGCGAATTTGACTGATGACTGTTTGCATCTGTTCCAAATCGAGGTTGCTAATGGCTTGCTGGAGATTGGCTACTAACTCCGGAGGCAATTCAGAAAAAGCGGTTTTTGTCAATACATCTACTTCATTTTCTGTGAAACTGGGTGCAGCATTTAGTTCTTCAAAAACGAATTGTACCCCGATATGTTTGTGTAGAGCATCAAATATGTTTGCTTCTCTAAATGGTTTGCGAATAAAATCATCGCACCCGGTAGAAAGGATAACGGCTTTCTCTTCCTCAAAACTACTTGCTGTTATAGCAATAATTGCTGTCTGGGGTAGGCACGGGGGCACTACCCCTACAAAATCCTCGTTTTCCGTAGGGGCAATCCCCCTGTGGTTGCCCTCTTTAATTTGTTTGGTTGCTTCATACCCATCCATCACCGGCATCCGCATATCCATAAAGATTAAGTGCGGTGAATATTGCTCCCACTTTTCTATTGCTTCTCTCCCATTTTTGGCTTCGTAGACTTCAAAACCGATCGCGGAAAGCAGTTTAAGTAGCAGTTGACGGCTCTCAAAAGCGTCGTCTGCAATGAGAATTCGATAGCGGGGTTGATTCGGTGCGATCGCAATAACTCGTCGGGTTGGCTGTTCCCGTTGGCGATCGGCACTTTCAACTGCATTAACTTTAATGTCAAATTTGAAGATAGTACCGCCTCCCGCACGAGAACTGACTGTCATTTCACCTCCCATTAACTGTACAAAAGAACGTGCGATCGTTAAACCTAATCCTGTTCCTTGTTGCGATTCTTCTCCCGTTTTGGTTTGCACAAAAGCTTCAAAAAGCTTGTCTAATTCACTAACATCAATTCCCGCTCCCGTGTCTTCAACCTCAAAGCAGATTTGCTGAGCAAAATCCTGATTTTTAATTTTCACATAAATGCCGCCTTTGGAGGTAAATTTAATCGCGTTAGAAAGCAGGTTAATCAAAATTTGCCGCAATTTAATTTCATCACTTCGGACATATTGGGGAACGTCTGACATCCGCTCTACTAATAACTGCAATCCCTTATTTTCGGCCGGAAGTTGGAACATATTTTCGATGTCATCCAGCAGGCGGTGGAGGTCAAAGTTTGTCTGGTTGAGCGTCGCGCGTCCAGCTTCTATTTTGGACAAATCTAATACTTGGTTAATCAGTTCGAGCAAATGTTCTCCGCTGCGGGTGATAATACCGAGGTGTTCTTGCTGTTCCTGCAATAGGTTAGAAGAACGATTCAACAGTTGGGAAAAACCCAGAATTGCATTGAGGGGAGTCCGCAATTCGTGGCTCATATTTGCGAGGAATGTGCTTTTTGCTCGGTTGGCTTCTTGTGCGGCGTCTTCGGCTCGTTGTCGCTCGATGATTTCTCGCTGGAGTTCGAGAGTGCGATCGCTCACTTGCTGTTCTAAAGTGCGGTTGTAGTCGGCTAAAACTTTTTCGGCTTGTTTGCGATCGGTGATATCTTGAAATGTGGCGATCGCATAATTAATTTTACCCGTTTCATCCACAATTGGAGTGCTGGAAACTTCCAAGGAAACAATCTTATCAGGCAGGTGAAAATCCATATCATCTAGTTTAACAGTTTCACCCGCCAGAGAACGCACGATTGGCATTTGTGCGGTGGGATATAACTCGTTAGTTCCCGCGAGATAAAGTTGATAAGTTTCTGCTAATTTCTCAGTATTTGCTTCGGGTATTGTGGGAATGGCACTTAGTTGATGTGCTGTCTGATTTGCGTAGGTAATTTGTCCGGTGGTGTCATGCACTGTTACCCCGATCGGCATAGCGTCGATAAATTGAGTCAGTCGGTTTTCGCGTTCTTTGACTTCCGCGTAGAGTTTAGCATTGGTAAGTGCGATCGCCGCTTGTCCCGATAGCAATTGCAAAACTTCCAGGCGATCGGGAGTAAAAGCTTGTGTCGTGAGGTTATTTTCGAGATAAACAATAGCACTGAGTTGACCTTGATTCATCAAAGCCGAACACAAAATAGACTTGGGCTGACGTGCTTTGATGTAAGAATCATTCGTAAAGTTCCCTTCACGAGTGGCATCATTTAACACCACATTTTCTTTGGTTCGGGCGACATAATTGATAATTGTTTCTGAAAGTTCCTGGCAATTTTCAACTGGTTCAGATTGCAACACAGTTATGCGTTCGTCATAGATGGCGCCTTTAGCTTCAATCAGCAATTTTCTCTGGGTTTCTAAAATTAAGTACCCTTTTTGAGCGCCGACATTTTCCATCAAAATCTTCATCAATTTGGACAGTAATTTATCCTCTACAATTTCCCCAGCAATTGCCTCGGAAGCTTTCATGACTGTAGCGATATCCAAGGAAGAACTAGAACGGCTACCCGTAGTTGATGTAGTGGTTGAGATTTCTTGATTTTTCTGCTGATTTATCACAAATAACTGGGGATATCGCGTTTCTAAATCTTTAACTTTAGCCGCCGCACCCCAGAGTTGATAGCAGTAACGAGCTTCCTGCATATAAGCTTTGGCTGTTAGTTCTTTTCCCCTAAATAAATAGAACTTGGCAGCGAGTTCGTAAGCGAGGGCGGCTTCATGAATGTATTCGTGTTCTTTGGCGAGGGAAATGGCGCGATCGTAGTAATCCATTGCTTCCAGAAATTGACCTAAAACTCGCGCTTTTTCAGCTTCAACTAAATAAAATTTATGCCAATAATTCATTGGGGCGTGATGCGCCCAGTTACGCATTTTTTCTTGGTTGAGAGTCACTCGATCTAGCCAATTATTTTTATCCTCAATCGGTGTTCGATCGCTCGCTAATTTTAAATAAACTAAAGAATCATAAAAGTGAAATATCGGAACAGCAACTATTCCTGTTTCCCCGCTTATATACTGTTGTGCCAGGTCTGCATTATCGATCGCTACATAATTATTTTCAAATAAAAAACCTAAAATCAGTTTGTTGAAACAAAGCAAAAACAACCCGTGTTTGTCATTATTTAAGAGATATACATCCCGCGATTCTTCTTCATTGTAAGCATCTCCTATCAACTGAATAGTATTGTTTGACTTAGCTTGTAAATTGCGAACCACCTCTAAAACCATAGAAAGATAATTTAAGCAACTTGTTAGTCGAAATTTGCTAATAATTTCCCTGTTACTTACGATTTCCTGCTCTAGTTTTCCCAGTTCAAAGCCCATTGCATAAGAATTAAAAGGTCGCTCGAATAAAACATGGCCAATAAATTCTACATCTCCCGTTTCAACCGCCGTCTGATAAGCTTCTAATAGCATCGCTCTAGTTTCTTTTAAATGCTTTTTCCAAGGGAGAATGTGATGGGCGATAGCATCTAAAACTTTAGCCTTGACTTCCTGGGCATTAAAGCGTTCTACTAACTTTAATGCCAATTGGGAAAACTGATAACCCAACTCAATATCTACAACAATCCCACACAAGACAACGCCGTATGTCGCATAAGCAAAAGCCGACAAAATAGAATTTCCATATTCGACCGATAAATTGACATTAGTTAAAACCATTAATATCATTAAGTTGGGATTAGCTATATAGGTAGTCCCCATTAGTCTTGATAAAATCAATAAAGCTGCCAGAGGTTCAGGTTGTGTCATATCGGGCAAGTCAAGCAATTCCTCTATTTTCCGGCCAGCCAAAATAGATTTTGTTTCTTCAAATCCTTTTTCAACATCCCTCATGTCTGGGTTGTCTGGTAAATTTATACCCAATAAGTGTAGAAAATACAAACCGATTCTTATGCCTTCTTGAAAGTTGCTTTGAGACAGCGCTGCTTGAATTTTAATAGCGTAAACTTTGGCTCCATCGACCGCGATTTTAGCATTTTCCAGCACAAGGGTAGCTAAACTTTCCATCCGCTCGAAATCCCCAAAAAAATAAGCTGCCTCTGTGGCTTCTTGATGGAGTTGCAAACTTAGGTTATATTGCATCATCCAACCGTTTTCTGCCAACAAGTTTATCCCTGTTTGCAGATAGTTAAAAGCTGGCTGATAAGCAGTTGATGCTTTAGCCTTTTGACCTGCTATCAGGTTTAATTCCGCCAGTCTATATTTTTCTTGCTGATGAACAATCAACTCTAAGCCGAAATTTAATTGATTAACAATATCAAATATTTTTTCGTCTCGCTTGTCGAGCGGAGTATTTTGCAGCAGCAGTTGTCCTATTTGTTTGTGGACGATCGGCTTATCCTGTTCATCAATCAGCGAATAAGCCGCTTGCTGAATTCTGTCATGGACAAATTTGTATTCTACGGATTGGCTACTGGGTAATTTCCCTGCAATTTCTAATTCCACATCTCCCATATTCCCCAGCAACACGACTAAATTTTCTGCTACGGCTGCGTACAAATCATCCGCTGTTTCGGTCACTGATTTTTGTCGAATTGAGGCGAGGGTTTTTAGTTCAAATTGATTGCCAATGCAGGCTGCTATCTTTAATGTTTCCTGCGTCTTCTCTGACAGTTGTTGAATTTTGCCAGCCATCAACTCGACAACATTATCAGTGAATCCCCTCGCTTGAATTTGGTCTAAATCCCATTCCCAACTGAAAACGAGCGAATCAAAGTGTAACAGGCCTTCTGTATACACCGATTTGAGAAATTCATTAATAAAGAAAGGATTGCCGCCTGTTTTGAAAAGCACTAATTCGGCAAGGGAGTTGACTCTTGCTTCCGGGCAATTCAGGGCATCGGAAATCAGTTGAGTAACAGAGGCCAAATCCAAAGGTGACAGGAAAATGCGATCGACCTTGGCGCCAGTTTCGACAATCTCTGCAATCGTTAGCATTAACGGATGAGCCGCAGAAACTTCGTTATCTCGATACGCCCCAATTAAAAACAGTCCCGTTGAAGAAGCGCTCATCAGCAGTTGCATCAGTTTCAGAGATGCCCCGTCAGCCCACTGCAAATCATCGATAAATATCGTGAGAGGATGTTCCGGTTTGGTAAAGACTTTAATGAAGTTTTGAAACACAAAATTAAAGCGATTTTCCGCTTCAGTCGCACCTAATTCTGGCGGCGCAGGTTGCTTGCCGATAATTAATTCAATTTCAGGAATTACATCAATCATGACTTGACCGTTGATTCCCAATGCGTCTAATAATTTTTCCCGCCATTTTTTGAGATTTGCTTCGCTTTCTGCTAACAGTTGTTTGGCTAAATCCTGAAAAGCATTGACAATTGCGCTGTAGGGAATGTTGCGCTGGTATTGGTCAAATTTGCCGGAGATAAAATAACCGCGCTGTTGAGTAATCGGTTTGTATAATTCTTGCACCAAAGCTGATTTGCCGATACCGGAATATCCCGAAATAAGCATCAGTGAACTTGTGGCACAGGCATCTTGCTCTTGTCCGCCGACTCGTTCAAAAGCTGTCAGCAAGCTATCAATTTCTCGCTCTCTGCCGTAAAGTTTTTGTGGAATTTGAAAACGGCTAGAAATATCTTGACTCCCTAGGGTAAAAACTGATATATTGTTATCGCTGTGTAGTTGATTTAAACATTCTTCTAGATCGGCTTTTATTCCGATCGCACTTTGATACCGCTCCTCCGCATTTTTCCCCATCAACTTCATGACAATATCGGAAATAATTTGCGGAATTTCGGCATTCACGTCACAGGGAGATAAGGGCTGTTTAGCGAGATGACTGTGTACTAATTCCAGCACATCACTGGTGTCAAAAGGCAATTTGTTTGTCAGCAGTTCGTAAAAGGTAGCGCCCAGGGAATAAAAATCTGTGCGGTAATCTAAACTTCGATTCATTCTGCCGGTTTGTTCCGGCGACATATAAGCAAGAGTTCCCTCTAAAATGTTGGGATTTTTTAGGGTGTAATTCTCCCGCGTCAACTGCGTGGAAATGCCAAAATCGATGATTTTGAGTTCGCCGCTAGCTGGATTGAAGACAATATTTGAAGGGTTAATGTCTTTGTGAATGATGTGGGCGCTGTGAATTTGTTGTAAACTTTCTGTGGTGGCGATCGCAATTCGCAAGAATTCTGCAATACTAAATTTTTGCTGCTGCATCCAAATTTTCAAGGATTCGCCGCCAAAATCCTCGACAAACATCACCAGCGTGTTTTGATAGGGCTGCAAATCATAGGCTTTTATACAGCCACTCAGATTCAGAGATTGTGTAATTTTATACTCTGTGCGATAGCGGGCGAGTTCTTGGGGTGTCGGATAATTTTGTTTAAGGACTTTGAGGATGACGGGAAGACTGTCGAGTTGTCGGGATGCTCGGTAAACCAGGGAGTTTGCGCTTTCGTAGATGAGCTCTGTGATTTCAACGCCCGGAAGAGTCAGCATATTCATACCGCTGTCAACTGTGGCGTAGAACATAGCATAAATTTGCTCCTCACACCAGAGGTGCGTGAGCCATCAGTCGCTTTTAGATTTTAGATTTTAGATTTTAGATTTGACTCCACATCTGAGATTTGAGATTTTAGAAGCCAAGACAGGCTTCCCAGTCAACACAACCTGTTCGATAATATCTGCGGCGCGCTTGACTCCGCCCGATCGCCCGATCGCCCGATCGCACTGTATTCAGAATAGTCCGCTAATTAATTTTGAGCTTCCGACTTATTCAAGACACTTATAGCAGAAACAAATACAAGGGTAATAACACCATAAAGTAGTGAATGGCTCAGAAAGCTTTCCCCTCCGAAAAGTGTATCTAAAACCCCTCTAATACCACTCAACCTTACAGCAAATATAGTTAACAAGGTAACAACAAAACCGACTAATAGTTTGAGTTTTCCTTTGACCAGCCAACTGCAATAAATGCCAACGAAAAGTGCTCCTAAAAATGTAGCCAAAGGAAAAAAGGGATTTCCATTAGGGCATCCAGAAGCAAAAGCACAAAGAGATGTACTCAAGACAAAAGTACATAAACCTATAGCGGTACCGACAAAAAAGCTAGTCTTGTTAGGATAGAGTTTCAAAAATTCAAACATAATTGCCCCTAATTTCAGGATTTATTGAGAGTAAAGGGTGGCGATTTCCCCCCCTCGCTACAGCTTGCTGAGGAGAGGAAGTTTTGGGGCGTTCCTCGATCGGCTTTACAACCAGACTGAGTAAGCGATCGCCCAACTACACTAACTAATAGGTTAGGTTGCCATCGTTATTATCAATTCCTAGTAATGTGACAGAAGATGGCTGATTTCCACCGCGGCAATTGGCAGACAGTTCGTCTCCCTTTATGCTGATGCCTGTGCAAGTTCGGTTGAACGTACTTTGTTCCTTAAGATTACCTTGCACGAGTTGTCCATTTTGATTATGAACGCCTTTAATGGTAATGGAAGTGCGCTGAGTCGTACCATTTTTTTTGTTACAAGTTGCAGATAATTGAGCGCCATTGATTGAAATGTCCGTGCAACTGGTAGCAAAGGTACTTGCTTTTTGAGCATGGCTCGGCTGCTGAAAGATGGATAACGATAGTACGATTGAAGCCGATAATCCCGACAATTTAATTAAGTTCATGGTCTTTTTTCTGGTTGGTTTACTATTTTCAGCGTAAGATAATAACCCTAAAAACTTTCTAGCTTTTAGTTGAGTATGAACTTAGCAAAATAGTCAGCTTGCGACTCAGCCTCTGTGAGGGAAAATCCTAAACTTTTGGCTAGGTGTCGCCCTAAAATATAGGCTGTTATTGCTTAGACAAGACTTACGGAGGAATGGGACGCAGGCTTTAGTCATTGCAAGAGAGTGTTACCAGTATATATTTGTATGCGATCTGGGATACCTAGCCAAAAGTTCAGGTAATCTCCTCAACTAAAGGTGAGTTAAAGCTCTGTTGTTTTTATAGGTTCAAAACTAAACTTGGAGCTAGCTACTTTAGCCGGGGAATTTCATAAACTAAATTTACGCATAGGCCAGCCATAGCCTAGCTGGAAAAAAACAAATAAGGAGTTACTTCCTTAACAATTAAATCAGGAGCAAATCTCATGTCTTTTGAATTTGAAGGCGTCAATCAGTTTTCCGCAGAAGTTGAGCAAGATTCTGCGGTGCAACAGCCACAGTCGCCTGCCAATTCTGTTGCTGAAGAATTGAACGATACGGAATTAGATGCGATCGCGGGCGGTTATTATATGTACACACCCCTCAATGGATTCTATCCGCAATGAAGTTACTGCTTACGATATTTGAGCGGTAAAAAGGTTAGATAGCAGCCAATTTTGCTAGGAGTTGCTGCGATCGCTTTTGGAAGCAAATTTCACTAATTATCGAAGGAGAAAACATCTGATGGAAAGTAACAATCGATTTTTGCAAGAAGTACCCTCCGAGTCGTCCGCAATCACAGCAGCCGCACCGGAAAACTCAACTAATCAACAATTGAGCGACTTGGAACTCGATGCGCTCGCAGGTGGCTGTTCCGATATGGCCGATAGCGCTCGCGCTGCCGGTATCCCTGTTCTTACAATCAGCGGCCAACCGCCCAAATTTCGGGGCCCGTCCATGAACTTAATAGAAGCAGCGACGCGCGCTTTCGGAGGGCAAAACTGAGACGATTGTAACTGGAAGCGATTCGGTAGAAAATGTCGGAAAAATCAGCAAATAATTGACATTGGAGGAAAGTAAAATGGCGGCAATCCAAGCAGTATTAGAGCGTGTCTGGAGTGACGAACAGCTCAAAAATAACCTGTTTAACAATCCCAAGGATGTTCTGGCAGAGTTTGGGATGAAACTTCCAGATTCAGTGGCGGTGGAAGTTCACGAAAATACTTCCAATTTGATGAACTACGTTCTGCCGAACTTTGATGAAATTCCCGCAGGAGTGGATCTAGAAAAGGTAGATCCTGTAGCGGGTAAAATCATGAAAAAGGCTCTGACAGAAGCAGCTTTTAAGACCCAGTTGCTTGCAGATCCAAAGAGTGCGATCGCATCAGCAGCCGATATTCAACTGCCTGATTCTGTGGATATCCGAGTTTACGAAGATACTCCCACCGTCAAGCACTTGGTTGTTCCTGCTAACCCTGCCGATGCTGAATTGAATGATTTGGAATTGGAGGCGATCGCAGGCGGCGCAGGTAAGGGTGGTAGTGATAAGGTTCAGGTTAGCGGCGGCAGCGTGCTTCCGGGAGTCTATGACCTAGAATTTCTCGAAGGTATGTAACCTTTGATTTTAGTGACAAATGTAGGTTGGGTTGAGTTCACGAAACCCAACCTACGAATCTTTCTCTGATATTGAATATGCTTGCATTGAATCGCATCGATAATCATTTAACAGGATTTGCTTATCAAGCATTTACCTTTCCGCGATTTCGCTACCGCTTGCAAGTCTTAAAACCAGAAGGCTCTACTGTTGCGATCGCGGCTTCTGATGCAAACGAGCCAGTGGGTTTAGCCTTAGCTGACATTTTACCCGACGGTAAAGCTGCGGAGGTACTATCTATTTTTGTGGAGAAGAAATACCGGAATCGAGGAATTGGCACATCTCTCCTTACTTGTTTGGAGGAAGAGTTATTATCGCGAGGTTGCGCCATAGTTAATATAGTTTATACAACAGGACAGCCAACAACATTAGCTTTAGAAAATCTGCTGCAAAAGTGCAATTGGAAACCTCCACAGCCTCGGATGATTGTGTGTAAATCGACAACAGATAAAATCGCAAATGCACCTTGGATGCAGAAAGCAACGCTACCGGCTGCATACGAAATCTTTCCGTGGGTTGAAATTACGGCGGAGGAACGTATTTTTATTAAACAGCAGCAAGCCGCAGAACCTTGGATTCCACCGCAGTTGATTCCTTTTGAAAACGAGGAAAATTTTGAACCTTTAAACAGTGTAGGTTTGCGTTACCGAGGACAAGTAGTAGGATGGGTAATCACCCATCGAATTGCACCCGACACCATCCGCTACACTTGCAGTTTTGTCAGACAAGACCTGCAAAAAATGGGTCGGATTATTCCCCTCTACGTTCGAGCCATTAAAATTCAAGAACAAGCAGGGATTCCCAAAGGGATTTGGACAGTTCCGTTCGTCTATATCTCAATGGTTAGTTTCGTCAAAAAACGCATGGCACCTTACATGATTTCTATTGATGAAAGCAGGGGTTCTTTTAAATCATTAGGAGATGGGGGGACGAATGTCTTCCTTGAAGGAATGACGGGTTTGATATCGTTTCCGGTTGCACCGGAATGATACCGAGGACACGGCACTGCCGTGTCCCTACCCAGATTAATTGTAGGGACACGGCAGTGCCGTGTCCTGACTCTGGGTAATATTAATTCCGATGCTACCGGAGTTGATATGACAGGCTAGTCGGAGAAATTTTTCTATGTTACAAGCACTATACCTCATGCAGCAAGCCCCGGATCTGGGTAACACTACAATATTTAGCGTTGGCTTAGTTATCGCCTGCTTGCTATTGCTAATTTTGTTGTGGTTGCCCGATTTGCTAACCAAAGAATAAGCAGTTCGCCAACGAGCAATGTACGGGATGTAACGGATGTAACTGAGATGTTGCACCATTTTTAATAAGGCTTTTATGAACGGGATATCCGGCCCGTTCCACAAGAAATTAACTCTTTGTGGAACGGGCCGGAGAGCCCGTTCTTGAAAATGGTTTTACCTTGAATCTCTACTCTATCTGCCTCGCCACTAATCGAGCAAATAATCCTCCCTGTTTTACCAATTCCTCAAACGAACCGAATTCTACTAAACGGCCTGCTTCAATAACATAAATGCGATCGGCATTGCGAATCGTACTCAGGCGGTGGGCGATGACAACTCGCGTCACATTCAACTTATCCAAACTCTCAGTAACGATCGCCTGCGTGCGGTTGTCCAAAGCACTCGTAGCTTCATCCATCAGGATAACCTTTGGTTTGACAACCATCGCGCGCGCAATTAACAATCTCTGCCGCTGTCCTCCCGAAAGATTCGTGCCACCCTCGCTGACAACCGTGTGCATTCCCATCGGCATTTGTTCGATATCGGCGGCTAAACCGGCCATTTGCGCGGCTTCCCAAGCTTCCTCCTGCGTTACCATCGCCCCGCAGGTAATATTGTCAAACATCGAACCAGCATTAATTCTGCCGTTTTGCAGCACTACTCCTAACTGCCGGCGCACAGCTTGAACGTCGAGGCCTGCTAAATCTTGATTGTCGTAATAAACAGTGCCGCTTTGTGCTATTTCAAATCCCAATAACAGCCGAAATAATGTTGATTTGCCGCTACCCGACGGCCCGACGATCGCGATAAATTCCCCCGGTTGAATATTGATGCTGACATCATCTAAAATTGGGGGGCCGTCTTCACGGTAGCGGAAAGTCGCGCGATCGATCGTAATTTGACCTTTCAAGCGGCCGGGATCGGCTTTTGTCGGGTCAGATTCCGGGATTCCCTGGACGATCGGTTTGGCTCGCTCCCACAGCGGTACAATTCCTAAAATATCAGTTAGGGTATTGCTCAAATCTGTGACGCCGGAAAGAAAGGTTCCGAAGGCGGAATTAAAAGCGAGAAACGTCCCCATATTCAGTCCGCCGCCTTCTGTTTGAGAGGTTTGCATGAACATAATTGCAAACCAAAACATCAGAATAGAACTTACTAACGGCAGCGCTTCGTTAAATACAGAAACGCTGTCGTCAATTCGTTTAATTCCCGTTCTTAGTTTAATTTGTTGGCTGTATTTTTTCGCCCAAGCTGCAAAGGCTCGCCCTTCAGCGGCTGCTACCCGCAACTTTGATACTCCGTTAATCAGTTCTACTGTCAGCCCGTTAATGTCGCCTTCTCCTGTTTCCATCTGCCGCTCTTTTGGGATTAAGAGTAAGCTGGATGTGACTGTTACTATAACCGCCAGAAAAGTTAAACCAATTCCGACTAAAGTCAGCGGCAGGCTGTAAACAAACATCAGCCCCAAATTCAACAGGGAAAATATGGCGCTCAAAAGTGTCCGCTGCGTCGCGCCGCTGAGTTGGGCGCGAATTTGATTAACTGCTAATAAGCGAGTTAGCAAGTCCCCAGATGAATAGCTGCGAAAAAATGCCGGTTTTAATCTCAGCAATCGATCCCAAACTGCCGGCTGGAGAGTGCCGCTGGCAGCATTTTCGATCCGCAGCGTCAGAATTGTTTGGGCCATGCTAAATACAGCCCGTCCGATCGCCGCAACTAACAATACCAGCCCTAACTGCCACAGTAACAAACGATCGCTGTCAGGAATAGCATCATTGACCAAAATCGAGGTAGCTTGCGGCGTCACCATCCCCAGCAGCGTTCCCAATATCCCCAGCCCGAAAGCAGCGATCATGTCTTTTTCGTAGCCCTTCGTCCCGAAGCGAAACAGTTCCGCAGCGTTGTGAACTAATAGCGGCAGCGGCCGGTAAAACATGAGAGTTTCTGACGACAACTCTTGGGCTATTGCTTTAGTTACCCGTTTGCGAGTGCGATCGATCGGATCGAACAAAGTATAGCGAGATCCCTTACCGGGCAGCAAAGCTACAGGACGGTTGTCGCACTTTGTATAAGCCAACAGCGGGCCGCAGTTCTGCCGCCACCAATCTCCTACCAGCAACACGCGGCGGGTGCGAAATTGGGACGATCGCGCGATCGCCTCGATCGGATCTTTAACCCGGCTGAAATCTTCGGAACCCGCCGGGGGATTGACTGTTATCCCTTGTGCCTTACCTACAGCCCCAGCAGCGATTAACAGCGGCGTTCCTTCCTCAGACAACGCAGTTTTCCGGGGATGCAAAACCTCGGTTAACTCTCCCAAAGCTGTCTGAGTTACTTGGCGGTTTAGCTGTTCGCGTTCCTGAAAGCGGCGGAATTCCTCTGCTTTTTGCTGGGAAACCAGCAAGTTCAAGTAGCAGCAAAAATACTCGTGCAGCAAAGCTAAACTCGCGGGCAGCCAGTCGGCATTTTCCACCTCTGCTGTTGAGAAAATTTGCACCTCAACTTCCCCGGATGCCACCAGCAGCATATTCCCAGCCAAAGGAAACGCTGGGGAAGCGGAATTTAACTTCAATTCCCCGACACTCGCATCGCCCGACTGGACGCGCACCCAGACAACTGTTCCCGGCGGCGATCGCAGCATTTGACCTTTTTGCAGCGATATCTGCTGCGAGGCTGCTAAAACAACAGTTTCTGGCGCAACTTTTTCCTCCGGCGCGTGAAGCGGATCTATCCCGTAGGGAATCGCCCGTTCTCCCAAATGCTGTATCCACTCTTCCACAAGCGATCGCGTTTTGCTGTCACCAGCAGCCACTAAAGCGGCACAATCTGCGATCGCGATCGGTTCCAGTTCCGTTTCGGCGATCGCTATCGCCAGAAGTCCCCAACCTGGTTTTAAATTTTCTCCCCCCCTTGTAGGGGCGGTGCCCCCGTGCCCGCCCTGGCTGGGGGGGGTAGCTGCGCCGAACAAAGCCTCGCGGGAACTGACGCTGAACAGATAATAGCGGTTTCCGACAGGCTTCTCACTTTGTATCTTTGCTGCAAAAACTGCGATCGCGCCCGACTTAACAATCCATACCTGATGCGGGTCATTCAGCAGCAGCGGTTCATTTCCTTTAATTCGGTGCAGTTTCTTAACAGGATTTAGATCGAGCATAGCTAGTAATTGGCGATTAGTAATATCAAGTCGGGCAGGGGTGTAAAGCCCTGCGTCAAAGAAGACAGTCGGATCGAATCGATCGGGTTAATCCACAGATCCGCCGGGGATTAAAATCCCCGTCTCATAGCTAAAGTCGGTTAAAACCGACTCAATAGCTAATAACAATTTAATCGGTCGTTGCACATATTTCGCTCCCCCTAAATCCCCCTTATTAAGGAGGACGAAATATCGGATTATTGTCCCCCCCTTATTAAGGGGGGTTAGGGGGGATCGTATTCTATACAGCCTCATAAAAAATTGGTATAAGACTGAATAGCCAAATCAAACCATCCCTCATTTCAGTCCTCTGAAGAGGACTTTAGCTATTAGACAGGGAATTCATTCCCAGGCGGAATGTCGGGCTGGCTACTGTATTTCTGCTATTTATTCTTCATTCCCAACCAAAAGAGCATAAGCTCCTCCCAGCTTTTGCAACTCCTCATGAGTGCCTCTTTGAACTACTTTTCCCCCTGCTAGCATAATAATTTCATCGCAATCTCGAATCGTGCTCAAACGGTGAGCAACCACAATACAAGAAGTACCGCGACGCCTCAAATTGCGATCGATAATTAACTCTGTTTCAGCATCCAGAGCACTCGTTGCTTCATCCAGCACCAACACCGCTGGATTCCTCACTAATGCCCTGGCAATTTCCAAGCGCTGTCGCTGTCCGCCGCTCATATTTGTCCCCCCTTCATTGAGTTGAGCATCGTATCCTCCCGGCATATTCAAGATCAGTTCGTGAATTGCCGCATCAATGCACGCTTGCACTAAATCTGCTTCCGGTACTGTGGGGTCCCAAAGCGTGAGATTTTCCCGAACAGTGCCGGCAAATAGAAATATCTCTTGTTCGACCATTGCCAGCGAATTTGCTAGGATAGAACGCGGAATCAAATTGCGGGGAACTCCGTCAAATAAAATTTCGCCATTCATTGGTTCGTAAAGGCCTGTCACAAGTTTGGCAATAGTAGATTTGCCAGAACCGCTGCCCCCCACTAACGCTACCCGCTGACCAGGTTTTACGCTTAAGTTCAAGTTGTCAATTAGCGGCGCTTCCAAGCGGCTGTAGCCAAAACTGACACTCCGCAATTCAATGCTTCCTTGCAGGTGAAAGGAATCTGGTGCAAGGGCGCTGCGGCCGTTTTGACTCTGAAAAGAATCGCGGTCTGCTTCTGGATCGATCGGGTTTTGTAAAACGTCATCAAGTCGGCTTAAATCGGCTTCTAATTCTTGCAGAGTGCTGCCAAAATTGACTAGATTGTTGACGGGTCGGAGGAATTGCTGAGTGAGACTTTGATAGGCAATTAACATCCCGATACTCAAACCGCCGTTCATCACCCGCAAGCCCCCGACAACTAAGATAGCAGTTGCCGCTAATGCCGTTAAAAATGCTGGTAATATTGACAATATTTGAGTGGGCAAAGCCAATTCTTGCTGGGCGTTGCTCATTTTGGCATAGTACCCGGCAAACTTAGAAAATAAATCGAATTCTAAACCGCTAGCTTTGACAGTTTCTATAGATTGAATGCCTGCAATTGCAGCACCGCCAACCTTACCTGTTTCCTGAGCTAATCTGGTGTTAGCATCGACGCGGCTGCGGGATAAAGATTGCAGTGCCAAAAAGTTTAAGGCTGCAAAAACAGCCGCAACACTGGTCAATACCCAGTCGTACATCACCATAATTATTGCATAGAAAACCATCATTACCGCGTCGATCGCAGTTGCAGCAAGTTTCCCCGATAAAATTTCAGCAACCTTGTCATTAACTTGGCAGCGGCTGCTAATTTCACCTGCAAACCGCTGGGCGTAAAATCCCACAGGCAAGCGCAAAGTATGCCAGAGAAACTGTCCCGACATCGAAATCGCCAGCTTGTTTGCCAGCCGCCGCAAATAGAAAAGCCGCATCCGCGCTAGCAGCCCTTGAACGGCCGCCGCCAACAGCATTCCCAATATTAAAGGCCGCAGCCACTCGTGACGGTTTTCGACGAGAATTTCATCTACAAAAATTTGGGTAAATGCCGCGCCAGCCAAACGGGGAACAGTCAGTAATAAACCAGCAATTAAACAAAATGCGATCGCCCAACGGGAATTTTGCAATCGGGAATCTAAAGCACTGGCAATACTCGGTTTTTTCCCACCCTTTTTAAACTCCGGCCCAGGCTCAAAAGTCAAAACAACGCCTGTATAAGCAAACTTAAATTCTTCTAGAGAAACAGTCCTCGGCCCCGATGCGGGGTCGTTGAGATAAACGCGCTTTTTCTTCATCCCCTCAACCACCAAAAAGTGATTGAAATTCCAAAATACAATAAAAGGTGGCGGTACAGTTTTTAACTCTTCAACAGTTTTTTTAAATCCTTTAGCATCTAAGCCGTAAATTCGGGCTGCTTTGAGGATATTAGAAGCTTTACTGCCATCGCGAGAAACGCCGCACTCGCTCCGCAATTGAGCTAAAGGTACTGGGTGTTGGCAGTAACTCAAAATAATTCCTAAAGCAGCAGCACCGCATTCTACTGCTTCCATTTGTAACAGGGTGGGAGTACGAACTCGCCTTAATTTGCGCGGCGTAAAAAACTTGTCAATCCAGGGAATTTTCATCGGCTATTAATGGGTAAAATGACTGATGAATGCTGACTAATACTCTTGTTAACTCTCGTTCCTAGGCAGAGCCTGGGAACGCATGGTGCGAGGCTCTGCCTCGCGGGAGGAGCGAGGCAGAGCCTCTCGGTCGGCATTCCCAGGCTCTGCCTGGGAAGGAGAAAGCGAGCGTGACCGCTGTCAACTGTCAACTGTCAACTGTCAACTGTCAACTGTCAACTGTTAATAAACCCCAGTCAAAGACCTAAAAATAGGAATCACGTAAGAAATCGGCGCTAACTGCCCGATTTGAACCCGAACTAGCGCCGTAGTACCGGGGGAAATCTTGAGAGGAGGCCCGTTCGAGGAAGACCATTTGTAACCGCTGATAGTGTTCGGATCTTGTTGCAATTCGACAAAAACTTGCACGGGAGCACCGCCGCCAGCGATGCTTTTGGCGATGCTGTCAGCCAAATTTTCATTGCCGATAATTGCCGACATATCTTGATTAGTAACCGGAAAAGGAGAAACTTGGGTTACTTTGCCAACAATGCCGCCGTAGCGTTCTCGCTTGACGACGCTAGGGGTAACTTGTACGGTCATTCCCGGTTTAATTTGGTTGCCGTCTCTGTCAGCAAAATAGACAACACTGACCATTTTTTCGCGAGAATTTTTAGATTCAACTGTCCCGATCCTTGTACCGATGTTCAGCATTTGACCTGCAACGGCGCTAACTTCTAAAACGCGGCCGTCGTATTGGCTGGTAATTTTGCTGTCGGCCGTCAACTGATTCTGCAAGTGGGCAATCTTGCGTTTAACTTCCTGAATTTGATTTGTTTGGGCGATCGACTTCTCTAAATCTTGTTGAGCTAGTTTGACCGCTTGGGTTTCCATGTCTTTAATCTTAGTTTTGATTTCGTCAATTTTATTCAGGTTTTGCAGGTACTCCCGTTCGGTGTTACTTTTCTGAACTTTAAGTTCTTGGAGATTGTTTTTAATTTCGTTAAGGCGGTTGAGATTTTGCAGGTACTCCCGTTCGGTATTGGTAGCTTCTACCTTGAGTTGCTGTCGGCTGTTTTTGAGGTCGTCAATTTTATTGAGATTTTGCAGGAATTCGCGATCGCTATTGGTTTTCTGAACGTCGAGTTCCTTTAACTGCGTTTCAATATCCGCCAATTGCATCTGAGAGTCCGCGAATTCCTGTCTCGCTTGCAGCATTACATCCTCGCTGATCGCCCTCTCTTGTTCGTAAAGAACGCGGCGAGTTTCAAACCGCTGCTGCAAAGTTTCCACCAAAGAAGTGATGTGCTGCTTTCGCTGCAAAAGACTGTCCTGTTTTTTGGCGATCGCGGCCAGAGTTTGCTGCCGCAATATCGGTGCAACTTGTTCTCGCCGCAAACTTTCTTCCAAACTTTGGCGTTTTTCTGCTAAGGCTGTCAGAGTTTGCTGCCGCAGTACCGGCGCAATTTGTTCTCGACGCAAACTTTCTTCCAAACTTTGCCGTTTTTGCTCTAATGCCGCCATACTTTGCTGGTGCAGTATCGGTGCAACTGACTCCCTATTCAAGCTTTCTTGAAGGTCTTTTTGCTGCTGTTCTAGCGTTTTTAATTCCAGGGCAATCTGCTGTTTTTGCAGCTTATTAGTATCTTGCTTTTGCCCTTGTAGTTCAGCTAATTTCGCTTTCTCTTGCTCTAGCTGCTGCTTGAGGTCTAGTTTATCAATTCTACCGATTTCCTGACCCCGTTTAACAACATCTCCAGGCTTGATATTTAGCTTTACCAATTGACCGGAACTAGCAGCTTGAAATTGCACGACTCGGCGGGGCAGAAGCAACACGCCTTGACCGGAAACAGTCAGCGGAATTCGCCCGATCGCACTCCAAACCCCCGCAGCAGCAACTAAACAGCCAATTGCAGTTAGTGGCAGCCACGATCGAGGACTAACCACCTGCATCATTTCGTCGAGGCGTTCCGGTGAAGATAAGCGATCGATCGCTTCAGTAGTGAAAAGTTTGTTTTGTTTTACCTGCATCAGCTATTCCTTTCGAGAGTGCGATCGCGCTGTCAGCAGGGGTGTATTTGAAGGGGAAATTCCTTGCAAGTCAATTGAGGCACAAACAATTTCCCAACAAACGTTCAAAGCTTCCGTGCAATTACTTGAATCTTCTCACTCCTGTTTGCAGCTTGCCTGTAAAATCACTTTACGACAATTAACCCTCGTAAGACCTAACTAACAGTAGAGTTTTCCGCTAACAAAAAGACCAGCTTGCAGCTAGTCTTCAGACGGGGGAATGACCCGAACTTTCGGCTAGGTATCGCCCGCAGCCAGTGTCTACACATTGGTCATCAGTTAAGTTAAAAACACTTTTGTCAATGAGCAGAATTACTCTAAGGTATCGAAGTAGCAACTTAAAATGTGCTGCTAAGGATTGCTATATAGTTTGATTTTTGATAAGTTCATTAAACCAACCCCAGTGCAACAAAAGGCTCTAGATTTGCTTGGTGTTTCTCTAATTTATACGCAGTAAACCGCGCGCCCAAATCTTTCTTTAAAAAGCTTACTCTACACTGAATATGCCTTTTCTCAGTTGGGGAATCTCAGTGTAATTAGTGATTGGTAATGGTATGTTGGGTAGAACGAAGAGAAACCCCACCTACAATTACTATTAAGAGTCAAAGTCAAAAGTCATTAGTCAACAGTCAACAGTCAACAGTCAACAGTCAACAGTCAACAGTCAACAGTCAGCAGTCAACAGTCAGCAGTCAACAGTCAACAGTCAACAGTCAAAAGTTAACAGTCAACAGTTAATTGTTAACCGTTGACTGTTAAACTGAATGCGTGTGCCGAACTCGCTATAAACTGCCGGAATGGCTGTTCATTCTTTGGATTTAGAACTTTTGGAAAGCTTACCCTCAAAAGGTTGAACTCCACTATTTGGATAGTTGTCATCGCTGGGGCTAAAAATCCGCACCGCTGCTTCCGAAACGTAACGCATCGCGTTTGCCAAAGATTTAGAAAGATTCATAGAATCTGCCTCTCTTGTCTGAGTTCTGATACTTTTAATATTACTATGATTTTTGGGCTGTGGATGAGTTTAGCAATATTTATTTGAATTACTTATTGGTCTGCAACAATGAAACAAGCTGAAGGTTTCAGAAATTACGCATTTTTGGACGATCGACCTTTTGCTGGTAGATTTTTCCTTGCTCAACTCAAGCAGTCGCGATCGCCCTCCGACGCTCAGAAACCGCGTTGTCTAACTCTATTCAAAGGCTGCAACGAAATATTTTCGCAAAAAACCCGCAACGCTTGAGTGTTTCTGCTTAATTCCTGAGTTTGTTAAATTAAGTATTTATATTGATTTTACCATAATATTAATCTACCACTTAACCGAAATCCGCTATTAAAGGGCATAATCAGCGAATTTTTCCGACAAATATCTGCAATCTTTATCAAAAATTTACAAAAAGATATGGTGTTTGTCACTATAATTAAGAAAAAGAAGTTTGTCCGGGGTTTTTCTTATGAAAACTACCACAGAAAGCCTGCAGCTCACAGGTTTTGACGAAATCTTAGAAGACCGGGAACTGACGGTTTCTTCAGCAGATTACAGCCTTTTGACCGATCTCTACCAGCTAACGATGGCCGCTTGTTACGTCGGGGAAGGGCTCGACGGGCGGGGCGCGAGTTTTGAGTTGTTCGCGCGCAGGCTGCCAGAGGGTTTTGGCTACGCGATCGCGATGGGTTTGGCTCAAGTTATCGATTATTTGGAAAAATTTCGGTTTTCGCCGGCGCAAATTCAGGCTTTGCAGTCCACTGGGATTTTTGCCGGCGCCCTGGAGCAATTTTGGACTTTACTCGCCACAGCCCGCTTTACTGGGGATGTTTGGGCGGTGCCGGAGGGGACGGCGGTGTTTGCCAACGAGCCTCTGCTGCGAATTGAGGCTCCTCTGTGGCAGGCTCAGTTGGTGGAAACTTATTTATTGAATGCCATAAATTATCAAACTTTGATTGCGACGCGGGCAGCGCGGCTGCGCGATGTGGCGGGCCCAGAGGCTAAGTTGCTGGAATTCGGGACGCGCAGGGCTTTTGGGCCTCAAGCTGCTGTTTGGGCGGCTAGGGCTGCCTTGGCTGCGGGATTCGACGGAACTTCTAATGTTTTGGCTGCTTTGAAGTTGGGCCGCAAGCCTGTCGGTACTATGGCTCATGCTTTGGTAATGGCTGTTGCCGCCCTCGAAGGCAGCGAGAATCAGGCGTTTGCAGCTTTTCACCGCTATTTTCCGGGGGCGCCGCTGCTGATCGATACTTATGATACTGTGGCGGCGGCGCGGATGTTGGCCGATCGAGTAAACAGCGGTGAAATGCTGTTGGAAGGCGTGCGGCTGGATTCGGGCGATTTGGCGGTGCTGTCTCGGGAAGTTCGATCGATCCTTCCGGGTGTTCCAATTTTTGCTAGTGGCGATTTGGACGATCGAGAAATTGCTAAATTAAAAAGTAGCGGTGCTTGCATTGACGGTTACGGTTTGGGAACCAAGTTGGTCAGCGGTTCCCCTGTGAACGGTGTTTATAAGTTGGTGGAAATTGATGGAATTCCGGTGATGAAAGAGGCAAGCGGCAAGGTAACATATCCAGGAAGAAAGCAAATTTTTAGACATATTGAAAATGGACACATTCTCGGAGATTGTTTGGGATTGTCAGGAGAAACTATTCACAATTGCGATTCTTACTTACCATTAATGGAGTTGGTTGTCAAGGATGGCAAACGAGTGCAGAACCACGAAAGTTTGGAGGATATCGCCAAACGAACTGCTGCTTCTGTCGCCAGTCTTCGACCCGAAACTCGCCAACTTGACAACCCGATTTCGCCGCCTGTGGAAATTTCTACAGATTTGCAGAGTCTCACCCAAAAAACCAAAAAGAGTCAGTAGTCAGTAGTCATTAGTCATTAGTCATTAGTCATTAGTCAGTAGTCATTAGTGAACAGTCAACAGTCAACAGTCAACAGTCAACAGTCAACAGTCAACAGTCATTAGTCAACAATTCCCCATTAACTATTAACGATATTACCGATTACCTATGCAGAAGATTGCTCTTTTTGGAACCAGTGCCGATCCACCCACAGCAGGACACAAAACAATTCTGAGTTGGCTTTCCCAACATTTTGATTGGGTAGCAGTTTGGGCGTCGGACAATCCTTTTAAGTCGCACCAAACTTCTCTAGAACACCGATCGGCAATGCTGCTGTTAATGATTCAAGAAATTAATTCGCCCAGACACAATCTTTGCTTGCATCCAGAACTCAGCAGTCCGAGGACGGTGGAAACTGTGGAACAAGCAAGATTGCTGTGGCCGAATGCAGATTTGACGCTGGTAATAGGTTCGGACTTGGTGGGGCAACTGTCTCGCTGGTACAAATTTGAACAATTGTTAAAACAAGTGGACTTGCTGATAGTACCGCGACCGGGTTATCCGTCAGAACAATTAGATTTGTGGCAGTTGAGGCGCATGGGTGCAGAGGTGGCGATCGCATCTTTGAATGGTCCCAATGTTTCTTCTACCTTCTATCGGGAAACAGGAGACACCCAAGCCCTGACTCCGACCATCGAAGATTACATCAATAGGGAGCATTTGTACGCATGGCACGAGGCACGAAAAAGAGCGAAGGTTGCTCATTAGCTGACTTTAAAGTAGGAGTAGATAATGTGATTTTTTCCGTCGATGCCGTGCAGAACCGCTTGTTGGTACTGTTGGTAATGCGGCAAGACGAACCGTTTATGGATTCTTGGAGTCTTCCTGGTACTTTGGTGCGGGACGGAGAGTCTCTTGAAAATGCGGCTTACCGGATTTTGTCTGAGAAAATTCGGGTAAAAAATTTGTATCTGGAGCAATTGTATACTTTCGGAGAACCGGGGCGCGATCCTCGGGAAGTTACCAGGGGCGATCGCTATCTTTCGGTGAGTTATTTTGCTTTGGTTCGCTTTGAGGAAGCTGAGTTAATTGCTGGGAGTGTAGTGGCGGGTGTGGGCCACCGCGTCGGCGGCATTGCTTGGTATCCCGTGCAACAAGTTCCTAAGCTGGCCTTCGATCACAATCAAATTCTCGAATACGGATACCGGCGACTGCGTAACAAACTTGAATACAGTCCGGTAGCTTTTGAAGTTTTGCCGGATGTTTTTACTTTGAGCGATTTGTATCAGCTTTATACAACTATTTTGGGGGAAAGTTTTTCTGATTATTCTAATTTTAGATCTCGATTGTTAAAATTGGGTTTTTTGTGCGATACCGGTGTTAAGGTTTCGCGGGGGGCTGGCCGCCCTGCTAGTTTGTACCGCTTTGATGCGGCCGCTTTTGCTCCTTTAAAAAATAAGCCGTTGGTTTTTATTTAGCTGTTACTTAGATGACATTCTGGGATCAATTTAGTAACATTAGAATAGAAGCTATTAAGGAGTGCAGACGATGAAAGACCCTGATGAATGCGCTAATATTCACGAAGTTCGGGAGGAAATTGATATCATCGATCGAGAAGTGATCGAGGCTTTGAGCAAGAGATTTCAATACGTCATCGCGGCAGCAAGGTTCAAAACGAGTGAAGCTAGCGTTAAATCGTTCGATCGCTTTCACGATATGTTACAGAAGCGGCGCGAGTGGGCTCAAGAATCGGGTTTGAATCCTGATGTGGTTGAAAATATTTACCGGGATTTGGTAAATTATTATATTGAGGAAGAGTTGAAACATTACAAATCCAAGTAATCTTTCGCTACATTCAAATCTAGGACTATAGGAAAGTGAGTCCGCGCGGGCGGACTGTTAGCAATATTTATTAGGTGATTTGGTGAGATGAAAATTGCGATCGCACAACTTAACCCTACTATTGGTGATATCTTTGGCAACTCCCACCTAATTCTGGAGGCTGCGAAAAAAGCTGAGATTGAGGGCGCAAACTTATTGCTAACACCGGAACTTTCCCTGATCGGTTATCCGCCGCGCGATTTGTTAATCAATCCGAGTTTCATTGCAGATGCAGGTGCACAGTTGCTGCAACTGGCGCAAGCTTTGCCACCGGAGTTGGCAGTCATAGCAGGCACTGCCTTACCTAATGCTAATGCTGTTCAACTAGGCGGAAAATCATTGTTTAATAGCGCTGTTTTGTTGCAAAATGGCGTGGTCAAACAAGTTTTTCATAAACGCTTGTTGCCTACTTATGATGTATTTGATGAAGACAGATATTTTGCACCGGGAGAAAACAGCAATTATTTTACTATTGGCGAAGTCAAAATCGGCGTGACAATTTGTGAAGATTTGTGGAACAATGAGGAGTTTTGGGGTAAACGCAGTTACGCGGGCGATCCGGTTTCCGATTTGGCAAAATTGGGTGTAGATTTAGTGGTGAATTTGTCGGCATCGCCTTATTCTGCGGGAAAGCGGGGAGTGCGATCGGCGATGTTGCAGCACAGCGTCATCCGCTGCGGGAAACCGATTATTTACGCTAATCAGGTAGGGGGAAATGACGATATTATTTTTGACGGCAGCAGTTTTGCTGTGAATCGAAAGGGTGATTTGATTGAGGTATTAGCTTCTTTTGAAACTGATTTTGCGGTGCTGGAATATGACCAAGCTAAACAAGATTTAGTGGGCAGCAATCAGCAAAGTGCAGCAGGAATTGAGGCGGCGCCGTTGAGTTTTTATCCGGCGGTTGGAGATGCAGAAATTTGGGCTGCTTTGGTTTTGGGAGTGCGAGATTATGTCCGCAAGTGCGGTTTTTCTAAGGTTGTACTCGGTTTGAGCGGTGGGATAGATTCGGCTTTGGTGGCGGCGATCGCCACTTGCGCGATCGGGCACGAAAATGTTCTAGGGGTGTTGATGCCTTCTCCTTACAGTTCGGATCATTCGGTTAATGATGCTGTGGAATTAGCCCGAAATCTGGGCATCGCGATCGAACAATTGCCGATCGGCGATTTGATGGAAACTTACGATCGCACTCTCGCCAATTTGTTTGTCAATACAACTTTCGGGATTGCTGAGGAAAATATTCAATCGCGGATTCGAGGCAATCTGTTGATGGCAATTTCTAACAAGTTCGGACATTTGCTGCTTTCGACGGGCAATAAGTCGGAAATGGCGGTGGGTTACTGCACTCTCTACGGCGATATGAATGGGGGATTGGCGGTGATTTCCGATGTGCCGAAAACTCGCGTTTATTCGCTTTGTAGGTGGCTGAATTCTGAGTTCGAGCAGGGGAAAGATGATGCTCTGTGGGGAAAAAAAGAAATCATTCCGGTTAATATTATTAATAAAGCGCCGAGTGCTGAACTGAAACCTGGCCAAATTGACCAAGATTCTTTGCCGGATTACGATGTTTTGGATGACATCTTGTATCGGTTGATAGAACATCACGAATCTGCCCAAAAAATGGTCGCTGCCGGACACGATGAAGCCGTGGTTAAACGGGTAGTAAAATTAGTGAGGCAAGCGGAGTTTAAACGGCGGCAAGCAGCCCCGGGTTTGAAAATTAGCGATCGAGCTTTTGGTACCGGTTGGCGGATGCCGATCGCCAAATCTTCATTCTATTAAACGCATCATTAAACGCACAATGGTTAACATCGACGGTACTTTCGGCTTCGATTTTCTCGCGGGAACTCTCAGCAACGATACGATGAGAGGATTTGCGGGTAATGATACTATTCAAGGTTTGGGGGGAAATGACCGAATTTTTGGCGATCGGGACAATGATTTGCTAGCAGGAAATGAAGGCGCTGATACGCTGTCTGGGGGTCAGGGAAGCGATACAATCTATGGAGGACAAGAGTCGGATTGGATGTTTGGCGATCGGGGTAACGATTTGCTAATAGGCGGCGAAGGCGGGGATATCTTAACAGGAGGGGCGGGGGATGATTTATTTGTGATTGAAAGAACCTCCGCCGCATTTACTATTACTGAAGCCGATATAATTACAGATTTTGGCAACGGCAATGATAAAATTGTCTTGACAGAAGGCATGAAGTTTAGCGATTTAGATATTTCTGTTTCCGATAACCAAACTATTATGAAAGACAAAAACTCTGGTAATTATTTAGGAGTTGTTTCGGGAAATTCTAATCTGACTGAATCCAACTTTATGTCGCTGTTTGGGGGGATAGATATGGGTCAGCTTTTGCCAATTTCGGTTAACACGATTATAGCCGATCGCGCGATCGGACTAGAAGTGGCGCAAACTCCCCAAGAACAAGCCACAGGTTTAATGTTTCGGACAGAATTGCCAGATGACAGGGGAATGCTTTTCCCCATCGAACCAGCGCGAAACGTGCGTTTTTGGATGAAAAACGTGTTTATTGAGCTCGATATGGTTTTTCTGCGGGAAGGCGTAGTGCAGGCAATAATTCCTAATGTACCGCCGTGTTTGACCGAAACCTGCCCCAACTATGGCCCGGATGTTCCCGTTGACGGAGTGATCGAACTAAGAGGCGGAAGGGCGGCCCAATTGGGACTCAAAGTTGGCGATCGGATTCCCAATTTACCCTAAAAAGGTAGATGATATCATGTCTGTTTGATTCGGACTTGTATGATATTAAATTTTGTAGGGGCGGGTTCACAAACAAGAATTGCCCATAATCTACAATATAATAAACCCGCCCCCGCCCATACTACCGGACATGATATGATTTTATCGCAGCATTCAACATTTGTGCATCCCATGAATCCTATTGAATTAAAAATAATCCCCAACCAAACTCAAGACGGTTTAGCTTACCAACATTTGCGCTTGCGAATTACAACTCAAGACGGTATCATCACACCAGATGATTTACAAGGTTTGAAACTTCCTCAAGACGTTCAATTAAGCCAAGGAATTGTCATTGAAGGTAGAGGAGCAATTTGGCTGTACGGGTATTTAGTGCACGAATGTCATCCTGCAGCTTGGGTGGGATGTTACGATCCGCGATTAGAAGGTGCGGTGGTAGTAGCGACGCACAAGCACGAGGTATCTGTTGGACAGGTATTAAAATTGAGTTTACCAAGCGATTAAGACTCTCCTGAGTTTTAGGTGATAATAAATAAAAATAAAACTTCCCGTGGTGGGGGCATATTACCTGCGTTAGCGACACGCTAACTACTGTTTCCACCACAAATCCAGGAGAGTGGCGATTAAATTAGAGCGTGTTAAGTGAATGGTCCGAACTATTGTGCACCAGAATATCCAGCTATGAATGCCGCTCCAGAAAAGCAAGTCTTGAACAGGCAGGATGCCTGTGCCACAATAATATAATTTTTGGAGAAGTCTATTCAGAAACATTAGTCGATCGCCACACACCCGCGCGAATCTTTTTTGTCAGAAGCTTCGGGCGATCGACAAAACACTCCTAAATTTAGCAAATTTGCAATTTTAGTGTGAGGACTTATGACCATTACTCGCGTCTCTGTTGACTCAGCAGGCAATCAGGCGAACGGCTTCTCCAACGCTTACTCCATCTCAGCCAACGGGCGGTTTGTGGCGTTTCAATCTCAGGCATTCAACCTCGTGCCGGGAGACACCAACAATAAAAACGACATCTTCGTGCGGGACTTGTCAACCAATACTACCACCCGCATCTCTGTAGATTCAGCAGGCATTCAGGGAAACAACGACTCCTCCCATCCCTCAATCTCAGCCGACGGGCGGTTTGTGGCGTTTGCATCTTTTTCCAACCTAGTGCCGGAGGATACTAACAATACCAGCGACATCTTCGTGCGGGACTTGTTAACCAATACCACCACCCGCGTCTCTGTAGACTCAGCAGGCATTCAGGGGAACAGGGACTCCAACAATTCCGCCATCTCAGCCGACGGGCGGTTTGTGGCGTTTACTTCTTTTGCCTCCAACCTAGTGCCGGGAGACACGAACAATCGGTTCGACATCTTCGTGCGGGACTTGTCAACCAATACCACCACCCGCGCCTCTGTAGACTCAGCAGGCAATCAGGGTAACAGCGACTCCCTCACCCCCTCCATCTCAGCCGACGGGCGGTTTGTGGCGTTTACTTCTTTTGCCTCCAACCGATTGGGAGAGACGAACAATCGCGACGACATCTTCGTGCGGGACTTGTTAACCAATACCACCACCCGCGTCTCTGTAGACTCAGCAGGCAATCCGGGGAACAGCGACTCCTCCAGTCCCTCCATCTCAGCCGACGGGCGGTTTGTGGCGTTTGAATCTCAGGCATCCAACCTAGTGCCGGGAGACACTAACAATTTTTTTAACCAAGCTAAAATCTTCGTGCGGGACTTGTCAACTAATACTACCACCCGCGTCTCTGTAAACTCAGCAGGCATTCAGGGGGACGAAAACTCCTTCAACCCCTCCATCTCCGCCGACGGGCGGTTTGTGGCGTTTACTTCTCGTTCCTCCAACCTCGTGCCGGGAGACACTAACAATAAACAGGACATCTTCGTGCGGGACTTGTCAACCAATACTATCACCCGCGTCTCTGTAGATTCAGCAGGCGATCGGGGGCAGCATGACGACGCGTTATTTGGGCCCTTAATATCAGCCGACGGGCGGTTTGTGGCGTTTGCATCTGGTGCATCCAACCTCGTGCCGGGGGATACCAACAATACCACCGACATCTTTGTTTCTGACATCGGCAACAATAACTCTGCAAACGTCATCAACGGCACTCCCGGCAACGACGTGCTCACTGGCACTCCCGGCAACGACACCATCAACGGTTTGGCAGGCGATGACGTGCTGACTGGTTTGCGGGGCAACGATATCATCAATGGTGGCGACGGCAGCGATAACCTGTCTGGGGGAAAAGGTTTTGACACCCTCAACGGCGGTTTGGGCAACGATATTCTAGTCGGTGGCGTGGGCAACGATGTATTTGTTTTAGGTGCGGGATTGGGAGTTGATACCATCTCTGATTTCGCCAACTCTCAAGATACCATTCAATTAATCAACGGCTTGACCTTCGGACAGCTATCAATTTCTCCTGGAACTAACAGCACATTAATTAGAGTAGCCAGCAGCGGTGAAGTTTTAGCTGCTTTGACAGGCGTTGCTCCCAATTTCATTGGCCCAGAAGATTTCGTGTCTGTTTAGATACAGCATATTCCATGTATATATGATACACTGTATTTAGTACATAAGCGAAAAAAATGAAACCTTATTCGATCGAGTTGCGTGAGAAAATAGTTAAAATTTATGAACAAGGTGATACCTCGATTAGAAAAGTAGCCGCCAGATTTGATGTGAGTAAAGGGTTTGTTCAAAAAATCTTAAAACAAAAACAAACCATTGGTCATGTTCAACCCAGAAAACAAGGTGGAAGTCTTAAAAGTGTCTTAAACTCGCGCACAACTGAATTGATCCAGATGGTAGAAAAATATCCGGATAGCACGTTGTCAGAATATTGTGAATATTGGCTTATGAACTACAAGGAAGCTGTCAGCCCTAGCATGATGTGTCGTGAATTACAAAAACAAAATTTAACGCTAAAAAAAAGACCATACGCAGTAGTCAGGCTGCCACTGAAAGAGTGCAAATTCTGAGGTGTGAATATTGGGAAAAAGTGAAAAATATTGACCCTGACAACCTCGTTTTTTTGGATGAAATGGGCGTTTTATTAGGGTTAACACGAACCCATGCACGTTCAATATGTGGTAGTAGAGTCTACGATTT